>CBHWBX010000377.1:0-4620 GCA_966111935.1 uncultured Gemmatimonadaceae bacterium | reverse complement strand
GATGACAGCGCGTCGAGCACCCGATCGACTTCCTCGATCGTGTTGTAGAAGTAGGGCGACAGGCGGATCGCGCCTTCGCGCAGCGAGTACGAGACGCCCGCCTCGCTCAGACGCTGGCTCGCCATGACCGGATCGCGCGGACGAACGGAGACGATGCCGCCGCGCTGCGAAGCGTCGCGCGGCGTGACGACCGAGACGTCGGGGCGCCACTACGTCCAGTCGACGATGTGCTGCGCCAGTCCACGCGTGTGCGCCGAGACGGCGTCGACGCCGAGCTCGTGGATCAGCTCGAGGCTCGCGACCATCCCCGCGAAATCCTGGTACGGGAGCGTGATCGTCTCATACTTCCGCGCGTCGCTGCGCCAGGTGAGATCGTAGTCGATCAGGCGCGAGAAGTCGTCGGAGTCCTTCACGGCGACCCAGCTCACGTCGTGCGGCTCCAGGCGCTCGACGAGCTCGCGGCGCACGTACACGAAGCCGGAGCCCCACGGCGAGAGCAGCCACTTCTGCGCGCCGCAGGTGAAGATGTCGACGCCGGCTTTCGCGAGGTCGACGCGCAGAGGGCCAAGTCCCTGAATCGCATCGACGATGAAGAACACTTCGCGATCGCGACAGACGGCGCCGAGCGCCTCGAGGTCGACGGCGGCACCGGACGCGAACTGGACCCACGAGACGGTGACGGCACGCACGCGCTCGTCGCGCAGCTCCTCGGCGAGGCGGTCGGCGGTGAGCACCCCGCCGTCGCACTCGATCATCCGGTGGGTGATGCCGCGGGTGCGGGCGAGCTGCATCCAGGGATAGACGTTCGCCGGAAATTCCTGGGTCGGCGAGAGGACGATGTCGCCCTCCTCGAGCGGAAGCGCGAACGCGGCGAGGTTGACGCCGAAGCTCGTGTTCACGGCGAGGGCGATCTCCTGCGGCGTCGCACCGACGAGCCGCGCGACGAGCTCACGGGCGCGCGAGAGCCTTCCGAACTGCATCTCCTGCGTGAGACGCTGCGGCTCCGTGCGCAGGCGATTCCATTCATCGAGCACGCGCACCGTGCGCTCGGGGAGCGGGCCGGTGGACGCGTTGTTGAAGTAGATCGAGTCGCGCCGCTGGGTCCAGGGGAACTCGGTGCGGCGGAGTGCTTCGACGTCGTAGGTCACGTAGCGGGAGGAGGCATCTTGGCTTTACCGACCGCGCGCGGATCGATCGCATCGCGCAGGGCATCGCCGAGCAGGTTGAAGCCGAGGACGGCGGCGCCGATCGCGAGACCGGGGAAGACCGACGTCCACGGCGCGTGGCGGAGCTGGTAGAGGTCGCGGCCATCGGCGATCATGGCACCCCAGCTCGGGGTCGGCGGCTGGACGCCGAGGCCCAGAAAGGACAGCGACGACTCGGCCATGATCGCGCCGGCGACGCCGAGCGTGCCGGCGATAACTACGGGCGCGACCACGCTCGGGAGGATGTGGCGAATGAGAATTCTCACATCCCCTGCCCCGAGCGCGCGCTCGGCCTGGACGAACTCCATCTCGCGGACGACGAGCACCTGGCCGCGGACGAGACGCGCCATGCCCGCCCAGCCGACGACGCCGATCGTGATGAACACCACGGTGAGCGACGGCTGGAGCGCGGCGACGAGCGCGATGAGGAGCAGCAGCGTCGGGAAGGCGAGCGTGACGTCGGCGAGCCGCATGACGAGCTCGTCGACCCACTTGCCGTAGTAGCCGGCGATCAGGCCGAGAATGATCCCGAGCGTGAGCGCGATGCCCTGCGAGATCACGCCGACGGAGAGCGAGACGCGCGCGCCGTAGACGAGCCGCGCCCAGACGTCGCGCCCCTGGATGTCGGTGCCGAACCAATGCTGCCAGGAAGGCGGCTCGAGCGAATTGATGAGATCGATACCGAACGGATCGTGACGCGCGAACAGCGGTGCAGCGATGGCGAGGAGCGCGAGCAGCACGATCACACCGCCGCCAAACCATGCGCGCTTGTCCGCCTTCAATCGTTCGGTCGCTCGACTCACAAGGGGTCTCCCAACTCCTTTGGCGTTCCAGGTCGCTGATGCTTCCAGCGACGATGATGCCACAAATACTGTTCCGGCGCGCGACGCACCCACCGCTCCAGGACCGCGGTGTAGTCGGCGACGATGCGATCGACGTCCGCTTCGCGATCCCCCGTCTCGACGACGTCGATCGGCTCGAAGGTCAATTGGTAGCGTCCCGAGGGCTGGCGCAACGCCACCCCGAACACCACGGGCGCTCCCAGTCGCAAGGCAAAGACCGCGGGACCGCGCGGCGTCTTGGCGTAGCGTCCGAAGAAGGGCACCCAGGTCGACGCGAGGCCGAGCGCGCCCTGGTCGATCAGGAAAGCAACCGCGCGGCCGGAGCGCAACGACCGCGGCACGCGCCGCACGGCCTGCTCGTCGTGGACGACGGTCATCCCGATGCGCTGGCGGGTGCGCGTGAGGTAGCCGTCGAACAGCGGGTTGTTCATGTGCCGCGCGACGGCGTCGATCGGCAGGCCGCGCGCGGCGAGGTACGCACCGCCAAGCTCCCAGTTGCCGAGGTGCCCCGTGACGACGATCAGGCCCTTGCCGCGCGCGAGACGCTCCTCGACGATGCTCCAGCCGCTCACGCCCTCGAACAGATCGATGATCTGCGTCGGACTGTACGACGGGAGAACCGCGGTCTCGATCGCCGTGCGTCCGAGGTGGCCGTAGGCGGCGAGCGCGATGCGCTCGATCTCGTCGCGCGACTTCTCCGGAAAGACCGCGGAGAGCTGTTTCTCGACGACGGCGCGGCGAATCTTGAGCGGCGCGTAACCGAGCCGTCCGATCCGGTCGCCGACGGCGCCGGCCCGACCGAAGCCAAGGCGCTCCATCGCCGCGACGGCCCCGCGCAGCGCCGCGTACTCCGCGCGGTGGGCGAGCGACGGCTGGCGGGTGGTCGATGCGTCCGCGTCGGACGCGATCAGCTTCGCTTCGTCCACTGCGTGCGATCGCCCGCGGCGTTCACCGCGTGCTCGAAACCGTCGATCATCGTCGACTCGGTGAAGTCGCGCTGCACGCGCGTACGCGAGGCGTTGCCCATCGCGGCGAGGCGGTCACGGCTCGCGAGGAATGCGGAGACGGTCGACGCGGTATACGATGCGTCGCCCGGAGAGAGCAGGGTGCCGGTGATGCCGTCGGCCACGAAGTGCTGGGTGAGCGGCGAGCGGTCGGCGACGACGGGAATGCGAAGCGCCATGAAATCGAGACACGCGAACGCTGCCGTGTCCGCGCCGGAGACGATCCATCCGGCGTCGGCGGCGCGCATCACCCGGCGATTGTCGTCGGTGTCGCCGATGAAGCTGACGAACGACCCGACGCCGAGCGCCGATGCATGCATGCGCAGCCCCTCGTCGAGCGAGCCGGGGCCGAAGACGACGACGTGGATGTTGCGATGGCGCGGACCGAGCAGCGCGAGGGTGCGGAAGATCGTCGCGATGCGATAGCGGCCTGACTCGTCGTAGCTGCAGGCGATGAGCGTCGCGCCGGCGGGCGCGCGTAGCTCCCGCTGCGGCAGCGGCTCGACGGCGTCATACTGCGCGACGTCGACGCCGAGCTGGGCGACCGCCGGCGGGATCGGCCAGGCCGACGCGCTGAAGACGCGACGTTCCTCGTCCGTGCTGAAGACGAGACCGGACGTCGCCATGCGCAGCGCGAGCTTGCCCGAGCGCTGGAGATCGACGCCCTGGAACGACGGGATGCGGCGCAGGACCGCGCCGCGGTCGGCGAAGAGCCGCGCCGAGCTGACGATCAGCTGATCGCGCTCGCTCGAGACGATCGCGACCTCGATGAATCGGTCGCGGATCGTCTTGCGAAGATCCCACGCGCCGCCGGCCGCCGAGGCGCTCGCATCGAGCGCGACCGTCTCGATGCCGACCTCGCGCGCGGCGTCGTCGAGCGCGCTTTCGGCGCAGCAGGCGAGCGTGACGGAGTGCCCGCGCGCCGCGAGCCCGCGGGCCGCGACGAGCACGGCGCGCGAGGCGCCGGACCAGCGATTGTCGCCATGATAGAACAGGACGCGCATCAGACCTGGGCCGGAACTCGTTCGTCGCGGAACTGCAGCTGGTGAAGCCGGAAATATGCGCCGCGCTCGGCAAGGAGCTCGGCGTGGGTGCCGCGCTCGACGATCCGACCGCGGTCGAGCACGAGAATCTGGTCGGCGTGGACGATCGTGGACAGACGGTGGGCGATGACGAACACCGTGCGGCCGGCGAGCAGGCGGTCGACCGCTTCCTGAACGAGCCGCTCCGACTCGGTATCGAGCGCCGAGGTCGCTTCGTCGAGGATGAGCACCGGCGGATCGACGAGCAGCGCGCGCGCGATCGCGAGGCGCTGGCGCTGGCCGCCGGAGAGGCGGGTGCCGCGCTCACCGAGCACGGTGTCGTAGCCCTCGGGGAGGGCGACGATGAAGTCGTGCGCGTTCGCGGCGCGCGCCGCCGCCTCGATCTGCTGCTGGGTGTACTTGCCCGCGGCGCCGTACGCGATGTTGTTACGCACGGTGTCGTTGAAGAGGACGGTGTCCTGGCTGACGATACCGGTGAGCGAGCGCAGCGACGCGAGTCTGATCTCGCGGCTGTCGACGCCGTCGA
>CBHWBX010000376.1:0-4646 GCA_966111935.1 uncultured Gemmatimonadaceae bacterium | reverse complement strand
AACCGGGGGTGAGCTCGTCGGTCGAGATGTTGTTGATGAGCGCCGTCTTCTCGATGATCATTTGGGGAAAGTTCAGTTTGAGCCGACCGTACCTGCTCATCGCGATCTTCGTGATGCTGTGGATGGGCGTCATCGGTCTGCTCGACGACTACCTCAAGCTGCAGCAGAAGAAGCGCGGCGAGAAGAATCGCGGGCTCGTCGAGCGGTACAAGCTCGCCGGCCAGTTCATCTGTGGCGTCTCGCTCGGCTGGTATCTCGTCAACCATCCACTGTCGCCGAACCTGCCGCCGGCATCGACGACGCTGCCCTTCTTCAAGTACTATCTGCTGACCTTCACGGTCGCGGCGCCGCTCGTCTACATCGCCTTCACGACGTTCATCCTCATCGGCACGACGAACGCCGTGAACATCACCGACGGTCTCGACGGACTCGCGGCGGGACTCTCGGCGATCGCGTTCGGTACGTTCGCGATCTTTGCGTACATCATCGGCCGCGTCGACTATACGAGATTCCTCAACCTGTTCTACCTTCAGGAGGCCGGCGAGCTCACGGTCTTCTGTCTGGCACTCGTCGGGGCGCTGATCGGCTTTCTCTGGTACAACACGCACCCGGCGCAGGTGTTCATGGGGGACACCGGATCGCTCGCCCTCGGCGGCGGCCTGGGCGCGGTGGCGATTCTCCTCAAGTCGGAGTTCGTGCTCGCGTTCGTCGGCGCGCTGTTCGTGGCCGAGATGCTGTCGGTGATCGTCCAGCGATACGTGTTCAAGGTCCGCCGCAAGCGGCATGGTCTGGAGTACGCGCAGAAGCACCGCGTCTTCCGACGAGCACCGCTGCATCACCATTTCGAAGAGATGGGATGGGCGGAGACGCAGGTCGTGGTTCGGTTCTGGATCATCGGTATTCTCTGCGCGTTCTTCGCGCTGAGCACTCTCAAGCTTCGGTAACACACGAGCCATGGCACGCAATTCCGATCCGGCGATGAAGTCGGAATGGTTGAATGGAGAGATCGCGATCGTCGGGCTGGCGCGCAGCGGGCGCGCCGCGGCGCAGCTTCTGGCGCGCGCCGGCTCCGAGGTCTACGCCTCCGATTCCGACAGCTCGCCCGAGCTGGAGGAGACGGCCGCCGTGCTGCGGGCGGACGGCGTCGACGTGCAGACGGGCGGCCACGACCTCGATCGCATCATGAAGGCGCGGCTGGTGGTCGCGAGTCCCGGCGTGCCGCCGACGGCGCCGCCGCTCGCCGCCGCGCGCAAGGCGGGCGTGGACATCGTGAGCGAGATCGAGATCGGTCTGCGGTTCATGCCGCGGCTCAAGTACATCGCGATCACGGGCACGAATGGAAAGACGACGACCACCGCGCTCACCGGCCATCTGTTGAAGGCGCTCGGCCGCCGCGCGTCGACGGCCGGAAACATCGGCACGCCGCTCACCGAGCTCGCGCTGTCCAAGGCGCCGCCGGAATGGGTCGCGCTCGAGGTCTCGTCGTTCCAGCTCCACGACACGCCGAGCATCAAGCCGGCGGTCGGCGTGCTCACGAACCTGTCGGCGAACCACCTCGACCGGTACGAGAGCGTCGACGAGTACTATGGCGACAAGGCGCTGATGTTCCGGAACGCCACGGCGGCGTCGCACTGGGTCACCAATCTCGATGACCCGGATGTGCAGAAGATGACCGAGAACGTGGCGGGGATGCAGTGCCGCTTCTCGGTCGCGCGCCGCAGCGACGCCTGGTACGACCGGAGCACGGGCAATCTCATGGTGCTCGGGCACCCCGTGCTCCATCGCGACCAGCTGCCGCTGCTCGGCGATCACAACGTCGCGAACGCGCTCGCCGCGTCGCTGGCGGTCATGACGGCCGATGCCGAGCACAAGACGGAGCGCGCCCTTCGGCAGATCAAGGAGGCGCTGCGGAGCTTCAACGCGCTCGAGCACCGGATCGAGACCGTCGGCGAGCGCGACGGTGTCACCTGGATCAACGACTCGAAGTCCACGAATGTGGCCTCGACGCTCGTCGCCATGAAGGGGATGACTCGCCCGACCGTGCTGCTGCTCGGCGGCAAGCACAAGGGCGAGCCGTACACCGACTTGATTCCGGAACTGAAGCGCACCGCGCGGGCGGTGATCGCCTATGGCGAAGCGGCCCCGCTGATCGAGCAGGACCTGAAGGACGCCGTGCCGTTGACGCGCCTCGGGTCGTCCTTCGACGAAGTCATCGCGACGGCGCGCAGGCTGGCACAGCCCGGCGACGTCGTGCTGCTCTCGCCCGCCTGCTCGAGCTACGACATGTTCGACAACTACGAACATCGCGGCGCCGAGTTCAAACGTCTCGTCTCCGCCTGAATCACCGAAGGTCCGTCGTGAACGCTGGAACCCCGAAGAAGAGCGCCGCCGCGGTCGCGGGCGTGCGCGAACGTTGGCGCATGGGCCCCGAGGCGCGCGGCATGGTGCTCGTGAGTGCCGCGATCACCGCATTCGGACTCGCGGTGCTGTACAGCTCGAGCGCGTTCGTCGCGCTCAACGAGCGGGGGAACAGCGCCTTCTTCCTGTTTCGGCAGCTTCAGGGTGCCGGTGTCGGGATCATCGCGTTCGCGATCGCCGCGAAGTTCGATGCCGATCGCTATCGCGACTGGGCGTGGCCGATCATGTGGTTCACGATCGTCTGTCTCATCGGCGTGCTGGTGCTGCCGGAGAAGCTCGCACCGACGATCCACGGTTCGCGACGCTTCCTCATCGGCGCGTCGTTCCAGCCGTCGGAGTTCGGCAAGCTCGCGGTCGTGCTCTGGGTCTCGATGCTCGTCGTGAAGAAGGGGGAGAGTCTCCGGCGATTCACGAAGGGGCTCGTGCCGTTTCTCGTCGTGATCGGTGTGCTGAACGTTCTCGTCGCGCTCGAGCCCGACCTGTCGGTGGCGATGCTCTACACGCTGCTGATGGTGCTGCTGCTCTACGTCGGCGGCGCGCGGATGGGTCACTTCATGGCGCTCGGCGCACTCGGGCTGCCGGTTGCCGTGGCGAAGATCGGAAAGTGGTATTACGCGGTCGCGCGCCTCACGGCGTTCTTCAAGCCGGGCGACGCGCCGGCGCAGGTCAGCTATCAGCTCAACCAGTCGCTGATCGCGGTCGGATCGGGCGGCTGGTTCGGACGCGGGTTCGGCAAAGGTCTGCAGCAGGCAAACTTCGTCCCGTTCCCCTACAGCGACTTCGTCGCGAGCAACATCGGCGAGGAGTGGGGATTCGTCGGGCTCGCGGGCATCACGATTGCCTTTGCCGCATACGGGTTGCTCGGCTTCCGCATCTCGCGACAGGCGCGCACTCCGTTTCTGCAGCTCGTCGCGGTGGGCCTGACGTTCACCACCGTGCTCACGGCCTTCCTGCACATCGGCGTCGTGACGGGACTGCTTCCGACGACCGGACTCACGCTGCCGTTCGTCTCGTACGGCCGCTCGAATCTCGTGCTGACGATGCTGTTCACGGGGATCCTCGTGAACATCGGCAGCGCGAAGGAGCGAGTGATCGGCAGCATGGCGACGGATCCGTTGGCGGTTCCGGCATAGGCGCACCAGAAGGGACGGGAGGAGGGGACGGATGACGCGGGTCGTGTTCGCGGGTGGTGGGACGGGAGGACATCTCTATCCGGGGATCGCGATCGCGCGAGCGCTCGTGAAAGCCGATCCGAGCATCGAGCCGTTCTTCGTCGGCGCGCAGCGCGGCATCGAGCGCACGGTGCTGCCGACGACGGAATTCCCGCATCTGCTGCTCGACCTCCATCCGCTCTACCGTCCCGCCGTCTGGAACAACTGGAAGACGGCGCGCGGCGCGATCAGCGCCTGGCGGCGCATCGGCGCGATGGTCAAGCAAGAGCGCCCGGCAATGGTCGTCGGCACCGGCGGATACGCGGCGGGGATGATGATGGCCTATGCCATCATCCACGGCATTCCGATGGTCCAGCAGGCCGGCGACAGCCTGCCCGGTCTCACGGTGCGCGCGTTCAGTCGCTGGTCGCGGGCGATCTACCTGAACTTCCCCGAGGCGGCGCGGGTGCTGAAGGCGCACCATCAAGGGGCGCTCGTCGACACCGGCGCGCCGATCGAGCCGCCGCCGTCGCCGCGTCCCGATCGCGCGGCCGCGCGCGAGCACTGGGGATTTCCGCCGTCGGGCGGGCATGTGCTGCTCATCTACGGCGGCAGTCAGGGATCGCTCGCGATCAATCGCATCGTCGCCGAGTGGATCGAGCACGGGCTGCCGGAGAATCTCTACATCATCTGGGGCACGGGCCGCAACACGTTCGAGCAGTTCAAACATCTCGAAAGCCCGCGGGTGCGCGTGCGCGACTATCTGGCACCGGTCTCCGACGCATACGCCGCCACGGACCTCGCTCTCGCCCGCGCCGGCGCGATGACGACGGCCGAGCTGTTCGCCTGGGGCATTCCGGCGATCCTCGTCCCACTCCCGACGGCAGCGGCAGACCATCAAACGACGAACGCACTGACGCTCGAGCAGGCGGGGGCGGCGATCCATGTGCCGCAGGCGCAGCTGACCGTCGAGCGACTGGACGGAACGGTGCGGCGGTTGCTGGAGAGACCCGGAGAGATGGAGACGCTGGCGGAAGGGGCGACGAGGAGAGCGAGGCCGGGGGCGGCGGAAGAGAT
>CBHWBX010000375.1:0-4696 GCA_966111935.1 uncultured Gemmatimonadaceae bacterium | reverse complement strand
CCAATCCATGAGGCGCGCTCCAACCCCGAACCCGGGGCGCCAGCGCAGCCCGGCGGCGACCTCGCCGACGAACCCGACGTCGGCCGTCCCCTCCTGCACGTCGATCGCGCCGGGCCCGATCGAGCCGGCGAGCCAGGGGTGCCAGCCGCGGGTGACGGCGGGCTGGGCCTGGGCGTGGAGGGGGCGCGTCAAGGCGGCGGCGAGGACGGCGATGGCCAGTCCGACGGCGGCGTGGGCCAGATACTTATATAGTCGCATGACCGGAGCGGGCGACGGGTGACGGAGGCGAACCGTTGAACCTGTCGTCCACCGCAAGAATCGGTTAACTTGGGGGAACGCGGGCGTAATTCAGTTGGTAGAATGCCAGCTTCCCAAGCTGGACGTCGCCGGTTCGAGTCCGGTCGCCCGCTCTACCACAACAGATGTCGATACGTCGAGGCCCGGATTCCGCGCGAATCCGGGCCTTCGTGTTCAGTGTCGCGAAACTCGGCCTCTTCCGTGAGCGGGGCGCGCGAGCTCGGGGTGCGGATCGCACTCGGCGCTTCGGATGTGAGTCTCGTCCGCGCCATCGCGCTGGATCTCTGGACGATGGGGCTCGTCGGCCTCGTCGCCGGCTGGCTGGTCAGCGGGCGCGTCGCCGCGCTCGCCGGATCGTATCTCATCAGCCAGAGCCGGCCGGCAGACGTCTTCGTGCCGAATGCACTGCCGACGGCAATCGCGGCGGCGGCGCTCGTCGTGATCGTGATTGCCGGAACCTACGGACCGCTTCGTCGCGTGATGCGAATGGACGTCATGCGGGTGGTGCAGGGAGGGTAACAGGCGGCGCCGGCGGCTGATTAGTCGTCGGCGCTGAGACGGCGATGGTTGCCGGCCCAATGATGCATGGCCATCATCGCCTCGTCGAGACTCTTGGCGATCGGGGTGAGCTCGTATTCGACATGCGGCGGCATCGTGTTGAAGTCAATGCGTCGGAGCAGGCCGTCTCGCTCGAGCTCCTTCAACTGGGTCATCAGCACCGCCTCGGAGATTCCGGGAACGGCACGCCGTAATTCGCCGAACCGGAGCCGCTGGTTCTGGAGTTTCCACAAGATGTAGATCTTCCACTTTCCGCCGATGATCGCCAAGGCGTACGCCAAATCGCATTCTTCAATTGGAAGCGCGCTGCGCATGATTCGACACTCACAAAATTGTTAGTACTTGTACCACAATCGGCGCCGTTTCTATGTTGCCGTCGCGCGCCCAGCGCACCTTATCCCTAGCGGAGGCGACGAGCAATATGGACTCGCGTGGAGCAGATCGAGGCCGGCGAACGGAAGGCCTGTCTATGGCCATCGCGACATCGTTCGAGGATGGAATGCTGACACGTCCGTTGATCGCAGAGTTCACCCGGGAGGCCGAGACAACGCGAGACCTGCTGCGGCGCGTGCCGGAGTCCCACCTCTCCTGGAAGCCACATCCGAAGTCGATGTCTTTGGGAGCGCTCGCCCTGCATGTCGCGATGGTTCCAAGCGCCGCTCTGGAGTTCTTGAAAGAGTCGCCTCGAGAGGTCCCGAACTTCGCCACCCTTGAACCGACGTCGATGGAACAGGTGATGGACGTGTTCGAGGTCGGTGTGAAATCGGTGAAGACTCAGCTCGACCAGTGGACCGATGAGTTCCTGTCATCTCCGTGGACGATGACGCAGCGCGGCCGCCCACTGTTCACGCTGCCGCGCGTCGAGATGGTGCGGTCGGTGGCGCTCAATCACTGGTACCATCACCGAGGTGAGCTGGTGGTCTATCTGCGGCTGCTGGATATCGCGATTCCGCCTGTTTATGGGCCGACGGCGGACGAAAACCCGTTCGCCGCGGACCCAGGACGTTCTTGAAGGCGGGCAACCGGAAAATGGCCGTTCCAGTTGCCTAGCGAGCCGGCGTCACGAGCTTAGGACGTTGCGCGCCGTTCGCTAGATCCCAGCTCGTCTGATGCACCAGGCGCGCGATCCGCTCCATCTTCTCGTAGTTGATCCGATCCGCGGTATCGGTCACGAGATGGTAGTCGGGGTGCAAGCCGGTATGGAACCAGATCGCCGGCACATCGTGCTGGAGGAACGGCCAGCTGTCGCTGCGGCGGAGGAGCTGCGACGTGTTGTTGTCGTAGTTCTTCTTGAGCGTGAGATGATAGGCCGCGTTCGCGCGCTCGACGACGCCCGTCAGCGTGCTGCGGCTCCAGCCGAGCAGCGTCACCGAGTTCGCATTCGACGCGCCGGTCTGCACCGGAAGACCGCGGAATCGTGCGCCGCCGTTCTCCGGCACTTCTTCGTTGCGGCCGATCATGTCCATGTTGATCATCGCGATCGTCGACGCGAGGGGCACCGCGGGGGCGTTGGTGTATCCCCACGATCCCATCAACGGGCCGCGCTCTTCGCTGTTCGTCGCAAGAAAGAGGATCGATCGCTTCGGACGATAACCTTCCGACGCCGCCTTCGCGTACGCTTCGGCGATCGCGAGCAGCGCGACGGCGCCCGAGCCGTTGTCGTCGGCACCGTGATAGATCGTGTCGCCGACGGCGCCGTTGTGATCGACGTGCGCGGTGATCACCACCCATTCGTCGCGCAGCTTCGGATCGCTGCCGCGCAGCGCGGCGACGACGTTCCGGTCGGGGATGTCCTTGCGCGTGACCGCGGTGTGCACGGTCACCTGCACGCCCGGCAGCGCGATCGGTCCACTCCCGCGCGCGGACTCCGAGCCCGCCGACAGCTCGGCGAGCGAGTGTCCCGACGCCCGGACGAGGCTGTCGGCGAGCGCAATCGAGATCTGGCCGGCGGGAATGCGGAGGCTGTCGGCCCACGCGGCGAGCGTGTAGGGCAGCAGGTGCGGCTGGCGATCGGGCCAGTAGCCGCGCATCGACGCCGCCCAGCTCTGCGCGCCGGCATGATTGTGCACGTCGGTCACGAACAGCACCGCGGCCGCGCCGGCCGCCTGCGCGGCGAGCGCCTTCTTTAGAGAATTGGAATACTCCGACGTCACCACTCCGTCGAAGCGGCTCGCGCTGTCGTTCTCGCCGGGCTCGTGGTCGATCATGACGAGCATCTTGCCGCGCACCGCGTCGGAGAGATCGTCGTAGCCGAGCTTCGGCGCGCGGATGCCGAAGTGCGCGAACATCACGTCGCCCGCAGCCGTGCCCGATCCGCTGAAGCGCAGCGGATAGAAGCCCTGGGTGAGATCGTGGTGCGCCGCGTTGTCGCCATGCGCGACGATCAGATCATTCCCCTGGCCGAGATAGCCGAGCGAGAGATTGTACGGGAGGAAATAACCGTGGCTTCCGCCCATCGGCTCGAGCCCGAGATACTGGAAGCGCGACTTCACCCAGTCGAGCGCGATCGCGTTCTCGGGAGTGTCGGTCAGGCGGCCGCGAAGTCCGTCGCCGGCGAGGAACTCGAGGTCGGCGCGCATCTTCGCGCGCTGAATGGACTGGTTTTCCGGGGCGCGTGTCTGAGCGCGCAGCACGAGCGGCGCGAGCGCCGCCGCAACGAGGACGCGGGCGAGTCGGATCATCCGGAGATGATCGTCGCTCGCCCGCGTGTCGGCAAGGAGGTGCGGCTATCGCCAGCCGAGCGCCGGCGCGACGTGCGTGAGGATCGACTCGATCACGTGCGCGTTGTAGTCGACGCCGAGCGTGTTCGGCACCGTGAGAAGCAGCGTGTCGGCCTCGGCGATCGCCTCGTCTTCCTTCAATTGCTCGATCAGCACCTCCGGCTCGGCGGCATACGATCGCCCGAACACGGCGCGCATGTTGTCGATGAATCCGACCTGGTCGCTGCTCTCGTCGCGGCCGAAGTAGGCGCGATCGAGATCGTTCATCAGCGCGAAGATCGATCGCGACACCGAGACGCGCGGCTCGCGCGTATGCCCGGCGTCGGCCCAGGCCTTTCGGAAGATGCGAATCTGGCGGGCCTGCTGCACGTGAAACGGCTCGCCCGACTCGTCTTCCTTGAGCGTGGAGCTCTGGAGGTTCATCCCGTGCTTTGCCGCCCAGGTCGCGGTGGAGTTGGAGGCCGAGCCCCACCAGATCCGATCGCGCAGTCCCTCCGAGAAAGGCTCGAGGCGAAGCAGTCCGGGCGGGTTCGGGAACATCGGCCGTGGATTGGGGCGCGCGAACCCTTCGCCCTTCAGCAGGTCGAGGAACACTTCGGCGTGGCGACGGCCCATGTCGGCGTCGGTCTTTCCTTCGGCCGGCGCATAGCCGAAATGCCGCCAGCCTTCGATCACTTGCTCCGGCGAGCCGCGGCTGATCCCGAGCTGCAACCGGCCGTTGCTGATCAGATCAGCCGCGCCGGCGTCTTCGACCATATAGAAGGGATTCTCGTAGCGCATGTCGATGACACCGGTGCCGATCTCGATGCGACTCGTCCGGGCGCCGATCGCGGCGAGCAGAGGGAAGGGCGAGGAGAGCTGCTGCGCGAAGTGGTGGACGCGAAAGTATGCGCCGTCCGCGCCGAGCTGCTCGGCGGCGACGGCCAGCTCGATCGACTGCTGGAGAACGTCGCGCGCGGAGCGCACCGCCGAGTGGCGCGAGGCGTTCCAATGGCCAAAGGATAGAAAGCCGATCTTCTTCATGAATCGCTCTTGCTCGGGAATCGAAGAAGTCTACGGGGCGGTGAAATCCCCGGCTTGACGCTGTTCGTTCCGTTTGCTTGATTGATTTACACGTAAAT
>CBHWBX010000374.1:0-4700 GCA_966111935.1 uncultured Gemmatimonadaceae bacterium | reverse complement strand
TGCGACCGCCTTCGTCCACTAGGGTCCGCGCGTGTTTTCGGACAATGTCGGATATATCAATCTTGGATGACATACTAGCCCGGGCGTCCTATTTCCTTCATCAGGTCGAAGAGTAGAGACTGCGCCGACTTATGAACGCTCTCGAATTCGGGATGTCCCGTTGCCGAGAGCTTGACCTCATCCGACACATCCACGTAAGGAGCGATCTTTTCCTGCTGCTCGAGATCGATAAACCGCTGCTTACCCAGGTAACTCACGGCTACGCGAACCGATTGTGCGGTGTCCGATAGTGAGTCTGGCACCTCGTAAACATCCGCGTCGTTGCTCTTCATCATCTTATCGAGCCATGCAGGGCGTGGGAGCGATCCCTTACGCTGAGCCTTGATGATTATCGCGATCTCTTTTACGGAGTCACGGTTTCCCTTCCACTGGATCTTGTCAGCAAGGTCATCGGAAAGCTCATAGCTGGTGAGCTGGATAGTCTTGATGCTGCCTTGACGGAGCGTATCAATGATCACCCGTGGCACATGCCGACGTATGTCGAGGAGATAGTCTGGAAACCGTGTATCAAACGCCGCTCGCAATGCCGTCGTAAACTCCGTGTAGACGCCGCGATTGCCGTACCGCTGAACGATAAGGAGACCTTTGTCAGTATTCGCGGGCGCGTCAAGAATGAAATAGAACGGAATGAGCTCCGCATCATCCACTTCCCGCCGGTAGGAGCGTTCGAACGTACCGACGTTGATTAGGTCGGACGAAAACCCATAGTCGCCCGCCTCGAGCAACCCCCAGATCGAATCGCCGTCCTCGCCCACGCGCGCTGCGCGCTGAAGCGTCATTGACGATTCGTCATGAGAGTGACGCTGTTCCAAAGATGAAATGAACTCGCGAGCAAAGGCGTGGAAGCTACTTGCGCCGTCGAAAGCGCCGAGATCCGCAAATTCAGTCCCCCGTTTCGCTCGAATCCGGATCGTATAGGACGCCAACGCGATGGTTTGCTTGCGAACGCGCTTGTCAGTCTTTCTACCAGCACCCTTGCGCGCCGGTGATCTGATCTGCCGAGGAGGTGGGGTCGCTGTCATCGTCTCCGGAAGTTGAATCGCCCTTGAGGTAGGAAAGGATCGTCCCAAGCGAGCATGACGGCACGTATTAGGTCGGGGGCACGGCTCCTTGCCAGATGCAGGCTATGAGGCCCTTGGCGTCTTGGCCGGATCACCGATCCCGCGTACCAGGTCGCGAACATTAACGATTATTAATACTTAGCGGTCGCGATACAGGCAGGATGATGCGTCCAGCCTGACCTCGATACTTCACTAATATCAGAATTGTTCAAGCCGCGCCAGCTACCGGCGAGAGCCGCCGAGCTTTCCGAGCGTTGCGCCAAGCGCTAGTTTCGGGGCGCCTCTCCAACGGAGCTTTGTAGTCGTGGCGCTAATTGCCTGTCCTGAATGCGGAAAATCCGTCTCGAACGCGGCACCGCAATGCCTCTCCTGTGGTCATCCAATCGCGATGGCCGTGCAGACGGTGACTGCCCAGCCGGTGGCGTCATACGACCGCCGGAGATCGACCGGTCTTCCCGCCTGCGCGCAATGCGGAACTGATTCACTGAAGAAGTTTTCCATGATTCATGCGGGCGGATTGTCGCTGACCGAAGGTGACACTAAGGGCGTGGGGATCAGCCTAGGCGGATCATTGGGCTTCGGCGTCGCAAAAACGACCGCCGCGACGCAAACCGCTCTTTCTGCGGTCGCACAGCCGCCCTCAAAGAAGAAGATCAGCGGATGGGCGCTCTTGGGCATTCTCATGGCGTTCGGCATGGTGTCCGCCGGGTCGCAGGCCCCAGATGGCGTCGGCCAGGTCGCGGCCGGGGTCATCATTTTCGCGCTCTTGTGCTATTACATCTATCGCGTCCTTACGTTCAACAGCCGAGAGTTTCCGCAGCTCCAAGCGCGATGGGAGCGCAGTTACATGTGCGAGCGGTGCGGAACCGTCGTCGTACTCTGAGCCGAACGATTGATGGAGCGCAGCGACGACCCGCCGGCGCCTACGTACACCGGAGAGCAGGCGTAGGGTGGCCTCGGCACGCGGGTCTCGTGACGAGCGAGCCAAACTCGATATTACGTTGTCCTTTCTTACGAGACGCCTGCAGGGATTAGCAGTAAGCCGTGGCTCGCTGGCTCAATCTGGCCGGCCCCGCGCACCGGCAGCCAGGCCACGATTAAGGTGGTCACAGCGAGCAACGCCGTAACCGCACCCCCGGGCGCAATCATCGCGCCGCCGTCGCTTGTCCTAGTCGCGGACACGAAAGCGTAGAATGCCCCTGCGCGATCGTGGGATCGCCACGCTGGCCGGACGCCATGACGATTCGTCCATTCATCCAGCGCCCCACGAACCCCAGCCGAGTCTACCTGGAAGACTTCCAGAAGGAACGCGAAGTCCGTCATTCCGAGAAGCGGATTCCCCAGCTCCAGTGTCAGGCTCAGCAAACCTGTACGGAGGCCAGGACAACGGTTTCTCTTTCCCTTGTGTCACAAGGGATATGGCAGATGCCGAATCCGATCTTCTCCGCAGCAGCCTCGATCTCCTGATCCTCAAGGCCCTCATGTGGGGGCCGATGCACGGTTATGCGATCAGCGAATGGGTCGGGAATGCGACCGCCGAGCTCCTCCTTCTCGAGGAAGGAACGCTCTACCCTGCCCTCCACCGCCTGGAGCGAAAGGGCTGGATTGCCGCCGAGTGGGGCATCTCGAGCAGCAACCGCCGCGCAAAGTTCTACCGTTTGACTACGGCGGGACGCGCGCGCTACCGCGCCGAGTCCCGGGTGTGGCATCGGCACGCTGAGGCGATTGCCCTCGCCCTCAAGGTCGAGTCATGAGCATCGATCCGGGCTGGCGTCGCGTCTTCCGATTGTCGCTGGGCCAGAAGACTGTCGAGCGCGACGTCGACGACGAGCTCGCGTTTCATCTCGCCATGAAGGAAGAGAAGCTCCGCGCGTCGGGGCTGCCGCTCGAGGATGCGCATTCGCTCGCGCGCGAGCGATTCGGCGATCCCGACAAGTTCCGCGAGGAATGCATCACCATTCGGACGCGCTACGCGCGAGAGGTGAAGACCATGGAGTGGATCGAGTCGCTGTGGACGGATTTCCGCTTTGCGCTGCGCACCCTTCGCCGGATGCCGGCATTCACGACCGTCGCGACGCTGACGCTCGCGCTCGGAATCGGGGCGACGTCGGCGATCTTCACGCTCGTGAATGGAATCCTGCTTCGTCCACTTCCCTATCGCGAGCCCGATCGCCTCGTTCGCGTCATCCAGTCGTATCCGGAAATCGGACTGGATACGTGGGGCGTGTCGCAGCAGAATCTCGCGCTCTATCGCGATCGCGCCACCGACTTCGAAGCGTTCGCCGGGTATTCGTCGGCCGCGTTGACGATGCTCGGTCCGACGGGCGCCGAGCGGGTGAGCGGAAGCCGCGTAACCGCTGACTTCTTCAAGGTCATGGGCGTGCGTCCCATCGTCGGACGCGAGTTCACGGGCGACGAGGATTCGCCCGGCAAGAACAACGTCGCGATCCTGAGCTACGGCCTCTGGCAGTCCCGCTTCGGCGGCGATCCGAAGGTCGTGGGCGCGACGGTCAATCTCGACGGCTCACCCATCCAGGTCGTCGGCGTGATGCCCGCGGATTTCTCCTTCCCTCGGCCGGACGTGAAGATCTGGCTGCCGATCGGACTCGATCCGAACCGCTTCAATGGATGGACGCAGACCGGCGTCGGCCGGCTCAAGCCGGGCATCTCTGTGGCCCACGCCGAGCGTCAAACGACAGCGATCATGTGGGACTGGGCGCGCAACAACGGCAAGTTCTTCAAGAAGGTCGATCCGTCGAAGACGCGGATGAAGACGATCGTCCAGCCGTTGCGCGAGGCGATGACGGGCCGCTCGGCGCGTCCGCTGAAGATTCTTCTCGCCGCCGTTTCGCTGATTCTCCTGATCGCGATCGCGAATGTCGCGACGCTGCTGTCGAGCCGGGCCGGCGCGCGCCAGCGCGAGATCGGTCTTCGCACGGCGCTGGGCGCCACGAGCTCGCGCGTCGTCCGCCAATTGCTGACCGAGAGCGTCGCACTGGCGCTCATCGGAGCCGCGATCGGCGTCGGGCTCGCGTATGCGGCCGTGCGGTCGTTCACACACTCCTCGCTCATCACATTGCCCCGCATCGATGAAGTACACGTCGATACGCGTGTGCTGGCGTTCACGCTGGTTGCGTCAGTGCTCAGCGGCGTGGCCTTTGGCATCCTTCCGGCGCTGACCGGCGTGCGATCGTCGGGGACACGCGAGACGGCGAGCCGCTCGACAAAACGGTTGAACAACGCGCTGGTGGTCGCGCAGCTCTCGCTGTCGGTCATTCTGCTCATCGCCGCGGGCCTCGTGCTCAAGAGCTTCCAGCGGCTGATGCAAACCGATCTCGGCTATCGGCCCGAGGGCGTGACATCGGTTGCACTGCAGATCCCGCCGAACCGCGTGGCCAGCGCCAATGCGGCCAGCGCCTTCTACAACTCGCTGCTCGGCGAGGTTCGAGCGGTCCCCGGCGTGAAGAGCGCTGCTCTTGCCTGGTCGTTGCCGTTCGAGGGGAACAGCAACTACGACGGCCTTCTGATCGAGGGACGGGCGCCGGCGTCGACCGGCAATGACGGCCAGACGTATCAGAC
>CBHWBX010000373.1:0-4718 GCA_966111935.1 uncultured Gemmatimonadaceae bacterium | reverse complement strand
CCACGCTCGTGTCGATGACGCGAACGGAACCGCGCACGTCGGTGACGGCTTTGCCGTCGGCGCCGAGAGCATTGACGTGCAACACCTGTGGCGGGTCGCCGGGCAGGAAGTCATACCGCCACTGCAACGACTGAAATCGCGTGACCGGGCGGCAATGCACGGTAACGAGCGACGCCAGCTCGTTCACCGACGCGCGCACGACCGCGTCGCCGCGGCTGCGGCATGACACCGCACCGCTCGGCGCGATGGCAATCGGATCACCGCTGACGAATGCGTAACCGATGGCCGCCTTCGCGACCGTGTGACCGTAGGCGTCGAGGGCGTGGAGCGGCATCTGCACGAGGTCGACGTTATTGATCACGATGCCGTTCATATCGAAGCCACGATCGGTGGCGATCCGCGCCGGCGGTCCGACGCGAAGGCGTGGAACGGCGATGATGGAAGTGACCGCGAGCAGCAGCGCACCGATCGCCCCGAGTAGCCTCACGCGGGCACGCGGGGTCCCGCGACGCAGCGTGCTCATCACGAGATGCGGCAGGGCCCGCAGAATCTGTCCCGCGGACCACGCGGCGCGCACGACGGCCGGCGCCGAGGCGCTCGCCGACTCTTCGACGATGTCCCCGATGATGTCGTCGACGACATCGACATCGAAGCCGATCGCGTCGGCCATGGAGAGATACCAGGGCAACGGCCCGACGCGTCCCACCGTTTTCGTCGCCGGCACACGCTGCCCCACCCGTCCCACTCTCGGTGCGATCATGACGTCCTCGGCTTCAGAATGTTCCCGACACCGGACCACATCGTCGCCGCGTTGCGCTCCGCTTCGCGCAGCGCGCGCCGGCCGGCTCCGGTCAGCGTGAAGTGCCGACGTGCTCGCCCGCCGCGGACGGGCAAGGGCTCGCTCAGATGCGATTGGAGGAACCCTTTATCCTCGAGGCGCTGGAGCGTAGTGTAGACAGCGCCGATCGCATACTCGCGACCGACGCGCTCGATGAGCTCGCGGCGCACTTCGAGACCGTAGGCGTCCTCCCCGAGTCGCGCCACGGCGATGAGCGCAGCGAGCTCGAGCCCACCGGCGAGCGTTGGCTGACGGGATCGGGTCATAAGTACTATGTTGTAGAACAAATAGAAAATGCGCAAGAGGGACTTTCCGTGAGCATCCCGACCATCATCAGTCCGAAGGCCAGCAACTGGGTCGATCGCGGCGAGCCGCCACACGCGACGATCCAGCGCGTCCTCGCCCGTTTCCTCGAGCGGAATCCTGCGACCGACCCCGCGTGGTTCCGGCAACAGTCCGACACGATCGTCGGCATGGTTGCGGCCGATGCCACCGAAGTGCACGTCGCCGGCTTCCTCCGCTCGCTGGTCACCGACGCATCGGCCGAGCCGGAGTCGACGGCGACGCGGACCGTTGCGATCGCCGTCTGGCACATTGCGAAGGCTGCGCTGGTACGCGACTTCGCCGAGCGCGTGCTGCGGGGCGACGTGCCGCCGAATCAGCAGACACCGGATTCGTTGAGCCATTGGCTTGCCGCGCGCCTTCTGACCCCCGACCAACTGTCGGCGTTCGAGGAGCGCGACAAAGAAGGATCTCTACGGCAACGCTGGGATCTCGTCGAGCCGCGAGACGGCTGACCGGTCACTGCCAGCCGTTCGCGCCGACGAGCTGCGGCTCAGGCGTCGACATCAGCGCGCGCGTGAAGTGCGGCACGACGCCGACCATTCGCTGGAGCACCGTGAGCTGTGCGCGATGATGCATCTCGTGCTCCTTCGTGCCGAGCAGGAGCTCGAATCGGTTCATCGATCCACCCTGCGGCATCGTGACGCGCTCGAGCAGAATCGCGTCCGGCAGCTGCTCGAGCCATGCGATGAACCGCTCGCTCTCGGCGCTCAGCAGCGCGATGATCTCTTCCTTCGTGCGCGGCTCCGTCTCCCTGGCCCGCGTCTCGGCGACGAGCGTCGAGAAATCGAACCCGTCGAGCGAGTCGAGCCGCGACTCGCCGTGCAGCCGCCGGTCGAACGTCCCGAGCCACGCGATGTGGACCAGCGTCTCGGCGACCGAGCGCGACTCCGGCGTCGGCCGGAAGTCGTAGCGCTCGGCGGGAATATCGTTGGCGATCTGGATCGTGTCGGCGCGAACGACGCGCATCCCGTCGATCAGCTCGCGCATGCCATAGAACGACATCGGTGCTCCCGGGTGTGAAGTGGCGCGGCTCACGCCGTGACGAACTTGCGGAGATTCTCGGCCTGGGCGGCCCAGCCACGCTCGTTCATGCTGAAGGCCTTCGCGCGGCGCGACTCCGGGATCGCGTCGAAGCCCGACTCGACGATCGTGAGCCGCGTGCTCGCGCCCGCATCCTCGAGCGTGAACGTGACGAGCGTCGTCGGCTCGGCGCTGAAGTCGATGCCTTCCTCGATCGCGTACGGATGCCAGCGGAAGGAGAAGAAGCGTTCCGGCTCGACCGCGTCGATCCAGATCGTGACGGTGATGTGCGCGTACTTCGGCGACGCCATCTTGCCCGTCACCTCGGCGCCGGCGATGAACGGCGACGTGAGCCCGACGCCGAACCATTGATTGAACTGCGTGTAGTCGGTGAGCGCGCGCCACACGCGCGAGCGCGGCGCATCGAGGGTGACGAGCTTCTCGATGCGGTCGGTCGAGGGAGCGGCAGTGGTGGTCGTGGACGTCGACATGGTGGTCCTCACTCGGAGTCTGAAGGGTCGTCGTTGTCGGGATGGCGCAGCAGCTCGGCGAGCCGCTCGATGCGCGTATCCCAGAGTCGTTCGTAGTTGCGAAGCCAACCGTCGGCACGCTCGAGCGGCCGAGGATCGATGCGGCAGTAGTGGATGCGCCCACGCACGGTGCGCTTCACGAGGCCGGCCTTCTCGAGAGTCTGGATGTGCTTCGACGCCGCGGCGAGCGACATCCGGTACGGCGCCGCGAGCTCACCGACGGTCTGCTCACCCTCGGCGAGCCGCTCGAGCATCGCGCGCCGGGTCCGATCGCCGAGCGCGCGAAAGACGAGATCGAGTCGTGCCTGTTGTTCAACCATATGGTTGAATGTATGCGCGGTCGCTCGATTGTCAACCATTCGGTTAAATGTTGAGCGTGCCGGCCTCGAGCAAGGTGTCCGAACACCCGTTCGTCTCGGCTTCGCATTGCTCCGCGCCGGCTTCGCTGGCACTCTTATCGGCCATGCGCATCCCGATCCTTCTCAGCGCGACGGCCATTGCCCTTCTCGCCTGCTCGTCGAAGTCCGACGACACCGCGCACGACGCCTACGCCGGCATCATGGCCTTCGATTCGGCGACGATTCGTCTCATCGGACGCGACACGAATCGCCTCGACGTCGAGCTCGCGGAATCCGAAGCCCAGCACACGATGGGATTGATGGAGCGGGGGTGGCGCGGGCGGCCCGGCGGGCTGGCGTTCCGCTCCCCGAACACGCCGCCCGACCGCGCGGCCAGCAGGCTGTGCCGCACGCGCATCCCGCTGGACATCGCATTCATCGACAGCAGCGGTGTGATCCGCACGATCCTGACGATGCAGCCCTGTCCGAGCGAGCTCGCGCAGGGCTGTCCGACCTACCCGGCCAACGCACCGTACATCGCCGCGCTGGAAGCCAATGCCGGATACTTCACGGCGCATGGACTGCGCGTCGGCGATCATGCCCTGCTCTCCGATACGACGTCGCGCCGGCCGAGCGCAAAAGCGGCCCGCTGACGGCCATTAGGGAAATGTGAAACGGCAGCGCTCGCGCGCTGCCGTTTCCGTCTTCGACCGTCGTGCCCCGGAGATCAGGGCGAACCGGCGCAGATCACCACCGCCGTGACGGTGCCGCTCGCGGAATTCGAGGTATTCTCGGCCGTCACCGCCCACCCGTTACCACCGCCATTCGAGCCCAGGACGACCAGGTTTGACGTTGATACCGAGAATCCGCCGCCGAGCGCCAGCTTTCCGGTGCTGCACGTGGCCGTCGCCGTGCCGGTCGAGCGCGCTGCAACGGTGACCGTCGTGCCGCTCACGACCTGGTAGCCGACCAGGCCGTTCGTTCCAGCCGGTCCCTGCGGCCCCTGCGGACCCGTCGGGCCCTGCGGGCCGGCAGGACCCGTTGCGCCGGTAGGACCCTGCGGACCAATGGCGCCCGTCGGACCAGCCGGACCCTGCGCACCGGCGGGGCCCGTCGCACCCGCTGGGCCGGTCGCACCGTCGTTGCCCGGATCGCCCTTCGGACCCTGCGGGCCGGCGGGACCGGCCGGACCGGTGGCACCGGCAGGACCCGTAAGTCCCGTCGCACCGGTCGCACCCTGCGGACCCTGCGGGCCGGCCGGACCAGCCGGACCCAGGGCACCAGCCGGACCTTCCGGCCCGGCGGCACCGGTGGCTCCCGTCGGGCCCGCCGGACCGGTGAGGCCGATGTCACCCTTCGGACCTTGCGGGCCGGCCGCCCCCGTCGGACCTGCCGGGCCCGCCGGACCAGTGAGACCGATATCGCCCTTAGGCCCCTGCGGGCCGACCGCGCCGGTCGGACCGGCCGGACCCGCCGGACCGGTAAGACCGATATCCCCTTTCACACCCTGCGGACCAATGGCTCCGGTCGGACCAGCCGGCCCGGCAGGACCCTCCGGCCCCGTCGCGCCGGCCGGACCCGTTGCACCAACGTCGCCCTTCGGGCCCTGCGCACCGGCCGGACCGGTCGCGCCGGCGGGACCGGTGA
>CBHWBX010000372.1:0-4725 GCA_966111935.1 uncultured Gemmatimonadaceae bacterium | reverse complement strand
GATGAGCCCGACGCTGCCATACCAGCTTTCCGTCGGCTACAATTCCAATCTGCACCCACAACCAGCGAGGTCCGGCGGTGAAGATTGCCGTCTGCATCAAGCGCACTCCCGACTCCGAGTCGCGCTTCAAGATTGCTTCGTCTGCCACGTCCATCGATGAGACGGGGCTGAAGTTCGACATGGACGACTTCGCGAGCTATGCCGTCGAAGTCGCGCTGCAGCTCAATGAGAAACAGGGCCCGGGTGAGACCGTCGTCTTCGCCGTGGGCCCTGACGTCGTTCAGGAGACGCTGCGCAAGGCGATGAGCATGGGCGCCGATCGCGGCGTGCAGCTCAAGACGGATGCGGTGCCGGCCGACGGTCTCGCCGTCGCGAAGGCGCTCGCCGCGGAGCTCAAGAGCGGCGGCTTCGATCTCGTCCTCTTCGGCAAGCATGCGTTCGACACGAGTGCCGGCGTCGTCGGCACGGCGACGGGTGAGCTGCTCGGCATTCCGACCGTCACGGCGGTGACGAAGCTCGACGTCGCGAACGGCAAGGCCACGGCGCGTCGCGAGCTGGAAGGCGCGGCGGAGATCGTCGAGTTCCCGCTCCCCGCGGCCGTCACGATCGACGAAGGCATCGCGCGTCCGCGCTATCCGTCGCTCAAGGGCATCATGGCGGCGAAGAAGAAGCCGCTCGAGTCGAAGCCCGCGCAGCTCGGCGACGTGCGCGTCACGGTGCAGAAGGCAGAGCTCCCCCCCGAGCGTCCGGCCGGCAAGATCGTCGGCGAGGGCTCGGCGGCGGTGCCGGAATTGATCCGCCTCCTCCAGACGGAGGCCAAGGTTCTCTAATGGCGAACATTCTCGTTTTCGCGGAGACGCGCGCCAATGCGCTCCGTAAGGTTTCGCTCGAGGCGGTGACTGCCGCCCGCCAGCTCGCCGACGCCACCGGCGGCGGTGAAGTGCATGCGATCGTCTTCGGCACCAGCGGTGTCGGCGCGGCGGCCGAGCAGCTCGGCCAGTACGGTGCCGACGTCGTCGTGACCGTGGAGAACGCGGGCTACGCGAGCTTCGATCGCGAGTCCGTCGCGTCGACGATCGCCGCGCGCGCGAAGAGCGGCTCGTACCGCGCCGTGGTGCTCGGCTTCTCGGCGCAGGGGCGCGATCTCGGTCCGCGTCTCGCCGCGAAGCTCGATGCGCCGATCGCGAGCGACGTCACGGAGATCACGGCGAACGGCGATACGCTCGTCGTGAAGCATCCGGGCTACGCGAACAAGGTGATCATGACCCTCGCGGTGAAGGCGCCGCTGGCGATCGTCTCGGTGCGTCCGAGCGCGATCACGGCGACGCAGGCCGCGCGGTCGGCGAAGAGCGAAGCCATGCAGCCGGCGTCGGAGCCGAGCGCGTCGAAGGTCGTCGTGAAGGAGATGGTCGAGGGCGGGAAGGGGAAGATCGATCTCGGCGAAGCGCCGGTGATCGTCGCCGGCGGCCGCGGTCTCAAGGCGCCGGAGAACTTCAAGCTCGTCGAGGATCTCGCCGCGGCGTTCGGCAATGCGGCGGTCGGCGCGACGCGCGCCGTGACCGACGACGGCTGGCGCCCGCACAGCGATCAGATCGGCCAGACGGGCCGGCAGGTCAGCCCGCAGCTCTACGTCGCCGTCGGGATCTCCGGTGCGATCCAGCACCTTGCCGGCATGCGCACGTCGAAGACGATCGTCGCGATCAACAAGGACAAGGAAGCCCCGATCTTCAAGGTCGCCGACTACGGCATCGTCGGTGACGTGATGGAAGTCGTGCCCGCCCTTACGGAAGCTGTGAAGGCCGCGAAGGCCGGACATTAAGTAGCGCTGATCAACTGGGTCCTGGGTCTTAGGTCCTTGGTCCTCGGTCCTCGGTCCTAGCCAGGACCCAGGACCAAGGACCCAGGACCTCTTTTCATGCATCCCTCCAACGCGCTGTTCGCGTTCATCCTCACGCTGGGCGCGGGCTTCTTCGCGCTCAACGTGCAGCGGCTCGTCTCGTACATGCGCATCGCGCAGCCCGACGACCGCACCAACGATCCGTTCACGCGGATCAAGAACGTCCTGACGATCGGCATCGCGCAGCGGAAGATCTTCCGCGATCCCGTCGCCGGGACCATGCACGCCTTCATCTTCTGGGGCTTCATGGTGCTCACGGCCGGCACCGTCGAGATCCTGATCCAGGGCGTGTTCCGCGGCTTCTCGTACGAGTGGATCCTGCCGAAGCCGATCTTCACGCTCTACTCGCTGTCGCAGGACGGCTTCGCGCTGCTGGTGCTCGGGGCGATCAGCTTCGCCCTCTTCCGCCGCCTGGTGCTGCACCCGAAGCGGCTCGAGGGCGACAAGCTCGAGCATACCGACGCGCTGATCATCCTCAGCATGATCGGCGGTCTGATGGTCACGCTGCTGCTGACGAACGCGTTCCTCTACCACGTGAATCCGGACGCCGTCGGTCCGGAGAAGTTCGCGTCGCGGGGCATCGCGATGGGCCTGACGCCGTTCTCGTCGCACGCCCTCGGCGCGGCGAACTTCTTCTGGTGGGCGCACGCGCTGCTCGTCCTCACGTTCCTGAACTACCTGCCGTACTCGAAGCACCTGCACGTCGCGAGCTCGCTCATCAACGTCTACCTCTCGAACACGAACGGTCCGGGACAGAAGGGCGTGATGCGCAACATGGACCTCGAGGCGGAAGTCGAGGCCTTCGGCGCGGCGGACGTCGAGCAGCTCACCTGGAAGAACCTCCTCGACGGCTACTCGTGCACCGAGTGCGGCCGCTGCACCGCGGCCTGCCCGGCGAACATCACCGGCAAGCCGCTCAGCCCGCGCAAGATCATCGTCAACGCGCGCCAGCGCCTGATGGAGAAGGGCCCGGTGATGACGGGCGACCGGATGGAGTTCCTCCATCCGCACCTCGTGCACGGCGAGGGCGACGACGCCGGCACGACGACGATCACCCAGGTGCTCGAGAATCGCCTCCTCGACAACTACATCACCGAGGACGAGCTCTGGGCGTGTACGAGCTGCCGCGCCTGCGTGCAGGAATGCCCGGTGTCGATCGACCAGCTCGAGGTCATCAACGAGATGAAGCGCTACCTCGTCCTGTCGGAGTCGCGCTTTCCCGAGGAAGTGCAGCCGGCGTTCGAGTCGCTCGAGCGCAACGGATCGCCGTGGGCGTTCAGCCCCGCCGATCGCGCGCAGTGGGCGGAAGGGATGGACATCACGACGATGGCCGAAGCGATGGAGCAGGGCCGCCGTCCGGACATTCTCTTCTGGGTCGGCTGCATGGGATCGTTCGACGATCGCGCGAAGAAGATCACCGTCGCGTTCGCGCGGATCCTCAAGGCGTGCAACATCGACTTCGCGATCCTCGGCCAGGAGGAGCACTGCCACGGCGATCCGGCGCGCCGCCTCGGCAACGAGTATCTGTATCAGATGCTCGCCAAGGACACGATCGGCACGCTCGACCGCTACGAGGTCAAGACGATCGTCACGAGCTGTCCGCACTGCTTCCACCAGATCGGCAACGAGTTCCCGCAGTTCGGCGGCAACTATGAGGTGATCCACCACTCGACGTACATCGAGCGGCTGCTCCAGGAGAACCTCGTCCCGCTCCAGGGCGAGGAAGGGAAGCGCTTGACCGTGGCGTATCACGACTCGTGCTACCTCGGCCGCTACAACGACATCTACGAGGCGCCGCGTGAGACGCTCAAGCGCGCGCTTCCGGTGATCAACCTCGTCGAGCCGAAGCGGACGAAGGATCGCGGCCTCTGCTGCGGCGCCGGCGGCGGCCGGATGTTCATGGAAGAGCGCGAGGGCAAGCGCATCAACGTCGAGCGCACCGAGGAGCTCCTCGCGACGGGCGCCGAGACGATCGCGGTGGCCTGCCCGTTCTGCATGACGATGATCAGCGACGGCGTGAAGGGCGCGGGCGTCGAAGTGCCGGTGCTCGACATCGCCGAAGTGGTGGCGGGGCAGCTGCAGGCGTAGCAACACCCGCACGCGTCATCCCGAGCGAAGCGAAGGACCCCGTAGCCTCGAGGCGATCTCTCCTCGGCGCACAGGGGTCCTTCGTCGCTTCGTTCGTCAGGATGACGGGCGCGCGATATCGAAAACGGTGATCGTCTGACGAATGTCACCGTTGACATACGGGATCGCGCGCTGGTCGATCACCGCGAGTCCCGCCGGTTCGAGAGCGGCGAGGAATGATTCGCGGCCCACCCGTCCGGGATCCGCGAGCGTCGCGCGGCCGTTGAGAGCGAGTGCGCGCGCGATGACGTTGGCGACGAGCGGACCGTAGGGACGCTCGTACAGAACGTCCGATGCGATCACGCGATCGTAGCGGACGAGATTCGCCGGCAGATCGCGCCAGTCGATCATCTTCGGCTCCACGTCGCGATGCGCATTGCGCCAGGCGTTGAGGCGCGCGAACAGCGTCGCATCCTCGTAGTAATCCGACGCCGTGACGTCGAAGCCGGCGAGCGCCGCGCACGTCGTGACCAGTCCCGCCCCGCACCCGAGCTCGAGCATCGACCGCCCGTCGCCCTCCTCGGTGAGGATCTCTCCGGCGAGCACGCGCGCCGAGGGCCACAGCTCGGCCCAGTAGGGCAGCCGTTCGTCGCGGTCGAAGTCCGCTTCGCTGATCAGTTCTTCGGCGCTCGCGGGATGCGCGATCGACAGTGTGCGTCCGCCGATCTCGACGTCGCTCTCGACGACGCGAAAGCGACGCC
>CBHWBX010000371.1:0-4735 GCA_966111935.1 uncultured Gemmatimonadaceae bacterium | reverse complement strand
ATCGCACGCGTCGTCGTGAACGCACGGATCCCGAGGTCGGCAAACTCCGGAATGACTTCCGAACGTTCGATGATCGAGTCGACGACAGCCGCGGTCATTGCGCGCGACGGTCCTCGACGCGCTGGATCTTGGCGCCGAGCTCGCCGAGCCGCTCGTCGATCCGCTCGTAGCCGCGCTCGATCTGGCCGACGTTGTTGATGATGCTCGTCCCTTCGGCGCACATCGCCGCGACCAGCATCGCCATGCCGGCGCGGATGTCCGGCGAGTCGACGGTGCTGCCGCGCAGCATCGACGGACCGGAGACGATCGCGCGGTGCGGATCGCAGAGCACGATCTTCGCGCCCATGCCGACGAGCTTGTCGACGAAGAACAGGCGCGACTCGAACATCTTCTCGTGAATGAGGATCAACCCCGTGCACTGCGTCGCCGTGACGAGCGCAATCGACATCGTATCGGCCGGGAACGCCGGCCAGGGCTGATCCTCGAGCTTCGGCACGTGACCGCCGAGATCGGACTGGATGACGCGCTCCTGATCGGCGGGCACGACGAGGTTCGCGCCCTCGATGCGACAGGTGACGCCAAGGCGCTGAAAGCCCATGAGCGTCGAGCGCAGATGCTCGACGCCGGCATCGGCGATCGTGATCTCGGAGTTCGTCGCCGCGGCGAGGCCGATGAACGAGCCGACCTCGATGTGATCGGGCCCGATGCGATGCGTCGCCGCGCCGAGGGTGCGGCCGCCGTCGATGGTCAGCTTGTTCGTGCCGATCCCGTCGATGTTCGCGCCGAGGGCGACGAGGAAGTGACAGAGATCCTGGACGTGCGGCTCGCAGGCAGCGTTGCGCAGCACCGTCGTCCCGGCGGCGGCGACGGCGGCCGTGATTGCGTTCTCGGTGGCCGTGACGCTCGGCTCATCGAGAAAGACGTCGGCGCCGCGGAGGCCGGTGGTCGTCAGATGGAAGCTGTCGGAGAGCTCGAACTCCGCACCGAGGCGCTCGAGCGCCAGGAAGTGCGTATCGACGCGGCGGCGTCCGATGACGTCGCCACCCGGGGGCGGCAGCTCGATCGCCCCGCAGCGCGCGAGGAGCGGCGCGGCGAGGAGGATCGAGGCGCGAATCTTCCGGCACAGCTTCGGGTCGAGGCTCGCCGACTTCACGGTCTTGGCGTGAATGTGCAGCGTGTTGCGCTCGGCCCACCGGACGTCGACGCCGAGCGTCGCGATCAGGTCGACGAGCGTCTCGACGTCCTTGATGCGCGGGACGTTCTCGAGGACGACCGGATGCTCGGTGAGCAGCGCGGCGCAGATGATCGGCAGCGCCGCGTTCTTGTTGCCCGACGGACGGATGGTCCCGGAGAGCCGCTGCCCTCCCTGGACGATGAACTGCAGTGCGCTCATGTGCCTTGGTCGATAGTGCGAGTGGTGGGATGCGAAGAATCCGACGCTCGTGCGACAAAAGCAATGGGATTGGGCAGGTTCCGTGCGAGGTCCGGAAAGTCTCGCTTGCCCGATACCGGTTGGTGACCTAGGATGCGGCCGAGCATGCTTGGCCTCCCCCTTGCACACGCGTGGGATAGAATGGCGCACATCGAGATGCTGATGCAGGCGGGCGCGCTGACGCGCGATACCCTGCTCATGAAACAGGTCGTCCCGGAACGCGGTCTGCTCGAGCAGATCACGGCCGTCTGCAGCGTCATCCTCACGGTGTCGCTGACGGTGCTGGCGATCTTCGCCGTGCCGGCGGCGTATCGATTCCGAGGTACGTACAAGAAGGTGAACGACCTGCTCGAGCGGGTGCAGAACGACTTCGCGCCGATCATGCAGCACGCGTCTCAGATCGCCGACAACGTCAACTATGTGACGACGGCGATCCGCGCCGATGTGGGGAAAGTCCAGAACACGATCAACTCGGCCAACGAGCGGGTGAATCAGGCGGTCGAGCTCACCGAGCAGCGATTGAATGAATTCAACGCGCTGCTGGCGGTGATCCAGACGGAAGCCGAGCAGGCGTTCGTATCGACGGCGTCGACGCTGCGCGGGTTCCGAACGGGGGCGGCGACGTTCCGCGATCGCAGTGGGATGGACTTTGCGTCAGATGACCTCGATTCGGCCGCACTGGCCGATGAATTCGAAGGCCAATCGGAACGTGAGGAGGAAATCGATGGCGACGACGGTAACCCCGAATCGGCCGCGGCGGCGCTCTCAGCAGCCCCGCGTGTCCGTCCGCGTGCGCGAGGACGGCGTGGACGGGAGTTCGGGGCATGAGCACGAATACGATCTGCTGACGGCGGCGCTGATCGGCATCACGATCGGGGCCAGTGTGACGTACATGCTGCGGCGCGGACCGTCGGGACGGCGTCCGGTGATGCCTTTGATGAAGGGCATCGGCCGGGGCGCGACCTGGGCGGGCCGCAAAGCGGCTCGGGCCGGCGGGATGAGCGCCCGCTGGGCGGCCAAGCGCGGCGAGGACCTTTGGGATCGCGTCCCGCACGACGAGATTCGAGAGCATGTCTCGGATTACATGGGTCGGGCGCGCGAGGCAATCGACGATGCGGTCGCGTCGGAGCTGCACGATCTGCGGAAGTCGATTCGCCGGCAGCGGAAGCGGCTTGGGGTCTGAGGGGAACGAGAGACGGGGAACGGGGCACGGGATCGCGCTGATCCTGGTTCTCGTTCTCTACTGTCTTGTGGCGCTCCCCGGTGTCGCGCATGCGTGGACGCCGGGGACGCACGTGTTTCTCGGTGAGGCGGTGATGCGGTCGCTGGCGCTGTTGCCGCCGGCGATCGCGACGCTGCTGCGCGAGTTTCCGTACGACTTTCTCTACGGCTCGATCGCGGCGGATACGTCGATCGCGAAGAAGTACGTCCCGGTGGGACGGCACTGCCATTCGTGGAACGTCGGGATGGAGATCCTCGACGGGGCGCGCGACGAGCCGCTCCAGGCCTTCGGGCTCGGATACCTCGCGCACCTCGCCGCCGATTCGGTCGCGCACAACTACTTCGTGCCGAAGCAGCTCGCGATCACGTCGAGCACGTCGGGGCTCGGCCATTCGTACTGGGAGAGCCGGTTCGAGACACACCTCGGCACCGAGTGCGCGCGGCGGGCGCGCGAGCTGATCCTGATCGATCACTCGCGCTCCGACGGGCTGCTCGACCGTGTGCTCAGCCCGACGATCTTCAGCACGTCGACGAACCGGCGGATCTTCCGCGGGATGGTGATCGCCGCGGACAACGACTCCTGGCAGCGGATCTTCGGGCTGATGACGGTGAACAGCCGCTGGGATCTGCCCGACGACGACGTCGGGCGCTACATCGCGCGGTCGTACGACTTCATCATCGACCTGCTGCAGCGGATGGACGGCTCGGAGCCATTCCAGCTCGACCCGTCGGGGGACGAGGCGCTGCGGATGGCGAAGATCGTCCGCCGGCAGACGCTTCGCGCGTCGGGCGAATCGCGGCTGCACGAGGAGGCGGACCGACACTTCGGGATGCCGTCGACGTCGCTCCCCTTCTCAGCCAATCTCGCCGAACCGCTCTACGTCCCGGCGCGCTCGGCGAGCAACTGATTGACGCGCTTCGGGTCGGCGCTCCCCTTCGACTTCTTCATCACCGCGCCGACGAGCACGCCCTGAAGCCGCTTCTCGCCGCCGAAGAAGCGCTTCGCTTCGTCGGGGTGCTCGGCGACGACTTCATCGATCCAGGCGACGAGCGCCGAGTCGTCGCTGACCTTGCGCAGCCCTTCGCGCTCGACGATCTGCGCGGGGCGATCGCCGGTCTTCACCATCGTGGCGAACACCTGCTTCGCGGCGCTGTTGCTGACGACGCCGTCGCGCACGAGGTTGAGCAGCTCGCCGAGGTCGGCGGGGCGCACGGTGAAATGCTCGATCGACTGGCCGGTGTTCTTGAGCGTGGCGAGGACCTCGCCCATGATCCAGTTCGCCGACGTCTTCGGATCGCCGCTCGCGCGCGCGACGTGCTCGAAGTAGTCGCCGAGGGCGCGCGTCGACGTGAGGACGTCGATGTCGTAGTCGGTGAGCCCGACGTGTGACGCACGGTAGCGCTCGCGACGCGCCGCGGGGAGCTCGGGCATCTGCTTCCGCACATTCTCGATCCATGCGGCATCGAGCAGCAGCGGTGGAAGGTCGGGCTCGGGGAAGTAGCGATAATCGTGGCTGCCTTCCTTCGAGCGCGCCGGTCGAACTTCTTCCTTGTGCTCGTCCCACAACATCGTCTGCTGCTCGATCGTCCCGCCGGCGTCGAGCACGGTGCAATGGCGCGCCCACTCGACTTCGAGCGCACGGACGACGGCCGAGAACGAGTTGAGGTTCTTGATCTCGGTCTTCGTGCCGAGCTTCGTCTCGCCGAGCGGTCGCGCGCTGACGTTCGCGTCGACGCGCAGGCTGCCCTCTTCCATGCTGACGTCGCTCACCTCGACGTACTCGAGGATCTGCTTGAGGGCGACGAGATACGCCTCGGCCTGTGCCGACGTGCGGATCTCCGGCTCGCTGACGATCTCGACCAGCGGCGTGCCGGCGCGATTCAGGTCGACCGCGCTGAAGCCGGTGAAGCGATCGTGCACCGACTTGCCGGCGTCCTCCTCCATGTGCACGCGATGCACGCCGATCGTGATGGGCGCGCCGTTCTCACCCGTGCCGACGCGAATGCTTCCGGTGGTCGCGAGCGGCTTGTCGAACTGCGAGATCTGATAGCCTTTCGGCAGATCGGGATAGAAATAGTTCT
>CBHWBX010000370.1:0-4763 GCA_966111935.1 uncultured Gemmatimonadaceae bacterium | reverse complement strand
TGAGGCGTCGCTTCGATGCAACTGCGTCGACCGATCAACGCCGTGTAATTCAAGCCGCGCCTCAGGCGCGGCGTACCAACCCGCAACCCGCTACCCGCAACCCGAGGGCCCTACGAGAACCGGAACGCCGAGCTTCCCCTAGCGCTTCACAAAGTCCCCCGGCTTCCACGTGCCGTCGAACGCCGCCGCCTGTGGCCCGTAGAGGCGAAGGTAGACGAACCAGCCTTTGCCCGGGACGGTCTTGATCCAGCGCGACTCGGCCCCCTTCGGCTCTTCGGGACCGAACTGGAGCTCGATCATCGGATCGCTCGCGCACGGGGCGAGCTCGAACATCGAGCGAAGCGCGGCATAGCCCTGTTCGGTCTGGATCTGGCTGCGCGACTCGGCATCGTAAACCGTGACCGACCAGAACAGCGACGCGGGGACCGGCTGCGGGATGCGGAGCATGTAGTGATTGCGGCCGTCGAGATATTCGCCGTCGATGTCGTGCAGCCCGAGCCAGTAGAGCGAGCCCGTGCCCGGCTTGCGGCGGAACATCACCGGCGATGCGCCGATCGCCTGGTAGAACCAGGTCTCGCGCGCGTCGAGATCGACGTAGGTCGACGCGTTGAAGTCGCCGTCCTCGTAGCGGAGGCCGGCCCACTCCCACGCGCGATCGCGCCAGACGACGCGGTCCGGACGGCGATCGGCGAACGATTGCGCGCGGAGCTCGAGCAGGCCGAGCACCGCCGCCTGCACGAGAATCTTCCGCATGCGGGCGTCGGGCTTGAATTCCTTCCCTTTGACGATGCCGAGCGCGGCGAGCTCGCCGTAGTAGTCGCGATAGCCCTCGAACGGCGGCTCCTGCTGGATGACGCTGTTGAGCACGTCCCAGAAGCCGAAGTTGTCTTCGTAGCGCAGCGGCGTCGTGTCCTGCGGAGTCGGCGTGAGATCGATCCACACCGGCGGGGCCCACTCGACGTGCGGATCGAGCGGATGCACGGCGATCGTCTTCAGCCGCTCGATCGCGCCGGCGACGTCGCCTTCGACCGGGAGCGAGCGCGCGCCGACGATCAGGTGGTTCGTCGTCGAGTGCGCCACGTGATAGCCATCGGGAATGTCGCCTTCCCAGCCCGGCGGAATGATGAGATGCTGCCCGCCGTTCCCCTGATCCGGGCCGGGAACACCCATGTCGGCGATCCAGCGCTGATGCACGTCCATCGCGACGACGATCAATGGGCCGGGAGGCAGATCGACGACGAGCGGACCGTCGCTCAGGTCGAGGAGCATCGGCGCGTACGGCGTGTCCGAGTTCAACGTGAACCCGACGTGAATCGGCTTCGCCTCGAGCACGCCGAAGATCTTGTTCGGCACGAGGCCGACCGCCTCGTTCCCGCGGCAGAGCGATGCTCCCGAGACCGTCGGGTAGAAGAAGCGGTACGCTTGGATCGCGCGATTGAGATCGGCTTCATCGTACGCACGCTGCGCATCGTCGCGCGACGGAAAGCCGAGCGGCGCGCGGATGACACGGCGTCGTCTGGACGCGGAAGCTGCCATGGCTCTCTCGAGAGACCGGATTCAGTGAAAGTCGCGCCCAGCGGACGCGGCGTCGCATTGGACCTTCTGCCCGCACGTTGTGCGCCGACTCACATTCGCGTGCGGCCGGCGCGGCACACGGCTTCCGAAGGCGCGTAAACATGAGCGAGCGTCATTCACGGCGGCGGCGGGCCGCATGATACCGAGCCTGAGAGCGCGCGTTGCCGTGACCGGTGCGGCCTGTCCCGCGGCGAGCGCGTTCATGCGCGCCGTCGCCGACGACTCGATCGATCTCTACACGGCCGACGTCGACCCCTTCGCGCCGGGACTCTATCTCGTGCCGGCGTCGCGGCGCTGGCTGTTGCACGGAACGACGACCGCCGAGCTGGTGAACGAGCTGCTCGCCTGCGCGACCGACGCGCGCATCGACGTGCTCGTTCCGACGATGGACGACGAGCTCCACGCACTCGCGCTGCGACGCCACGAGTTCGCCGCGCGCGGCATTCGGCTGCTACTGGCGCCGACGCACGCCGTCGAGCTGTGCCTCGACCGGTGGCAACTGCTCTCCGCGGCCGCAGGGATCTGTCCGGTACCGGACAGCGCGATCATCGACGCGTCGTTCACGCCGGGGCGGCTCGACTTTCCCTTCGTCGTGCGCGTGCGGTATGTGGGACAACGCGGCGTCGCACGCATCGTCGACGATTCGTCGGACGTGCGCGACTGGCCGCGCGACGGCTCGCTGATCGCGCAGGAACGACTGGCCGGCACGGAGTACTCCGTCGACGTTCTGTGCGCGCCGGCCGGCCCCGGGGCCGCGCCGGGGCCGCGCGCGCGAGGGCTCATCGGGTGGGGCGTCGCCGTGGTCGGCCGCAGGGTCCGCGACGCGCGGCTCGAGTCGATCGCGGCGAGACTGGCGAAACGACTCGGCGTGACCTACGGCGCGAGCATGCGGTTTCGCGAGGATACGCGCGGCACACCGAAGCTCCTCGGCGTTCACGCGCGCTTCTCCGGAACGATGCCCGTCACCGTGGCGAGCGGCGTAAACATGCCGCGCCTCGCGCTCGCGATGGCCCTCGGCCATTCGATCGACGGCCAGGTGCTGCGCTACGAGGAAGTGGGAATCGTCCGAACCTGGCAGGACCTCGCCGTACCGATCGTCGACCTGCGCGCCATGGAGATCCAGGCGCGCCAACCGCGGGTAATCTGAGATGCTGTCCAAGCTGTTTTCCCTCGACCTCGTGCGGAATCTGCCGTGGCCCGATCGGCGGGAGCTGTCGTTCCTGCGCGCGCGGGCCGTCAACAGTCCGATCGCGATGCATTTCCGCATCGACGGGCTGGACGAGCTCGATCGATCGCTCGGCGCGGCCGCCGACGAAGCGCTGCTCACGTTCCTCGAGACCGCCGAGCAGCACGTGCGCGTCGCCGACAACTTCCTGCGGACCGGCCGTGACTCGTTCCGGATCACGCTCGTGCGCGCGACGCCCGCGGTCGCCGCCGATGTGCGCCGTCGGCTCGAGGCCGTTCATGCCGCATCGACGATCGCCGCCGCGACGCGCTTCGCGTCCGACGATGACACGGACGCGCCGCTGCTCTCCGCGGGCTGACGGTCCGCGCATGCCCATTCGCCTCGACGAGGACTGGCACGTTCACTCGACCTTTTCCGACGGCGCGGATACCGTCGAGGTGAACGTCGATCGCGCCGCGTGGCGCGGACTGCGTCGGCTGGGCTGCGTCGACCACGTGCGCCGCGACTCGACGTTCGTCCCGGAGTACGTCGCGACGGTGCGCCGCGTCCGAGCGGATGCGCCGATCGAGCTGTCGATCGGCGTCGAAGCGAAGATCCTCGATCGCGAAGGACACCTCGATCTCCCACACGAGCTGCGCGGCGTCGAGCTCGTCTACATCGCCGATCATCAATGGCCCGGCGCGCGGGGCGTCGTCCCCACCGCGGCGGTGCACGCGGCGCTCTCGAATGGGACGCTCACGCCGACCGACGCGATCAAGCAGCTCGTGACGGCGATGATCGCGACGATGTATCGCTACGCCGACACGCGACATCTCGTGCTCGCCCATCCGTTCAGCATCCTGCCGCGCGTCGGCCTCGACGAACACGATCTCCCCGACGAAGCGCTCTTTCAGGTTGCCGGCGTCGCCGTCGAGACGGACACGATGATCGAAGCGAGCGAGCGATGGCGCTGTCCGAACGAGCGAATGATCCGCGTGTGCGAGGCACTCGGCGTGACGATGCTCGCGGCCACCGATGCGCATCGCGCCGACGACATCGGGATGTACGAGTTCGTCCACCAGCTCGCGGCGGAGACGAGCGGCACGTGACGAGCATCACACGAGGCGTTGCGTCTAGGCCTTTCATCTCATAGCTCGCCACACCGCGGCGATGTTGTGTAACGAAGTCTCGAGTGAGGTGCAGGGCCATGCTTCCACTGTCGTCCACGATCATCGCGCGCATCGTCACGTATCAGCTGCTTTGCGGCCGGCTCGATGCGCTTCAGGCCTATCGCTCGGGGATCTCTCCGCACGTCCCGCCGGCGGTGCACGACGGCGAGGATACGTTGTCCGCGTCGCTGCGTCTCGTGCGCGAAGCGCGGATCGCCCGCTTCCGCCTGCGCGACGCGCTCCGCCTGCTCGTCGCCGACGCGATTCGCGACGGTGAGCCGCGCGCGGCGCTCGTCGAGCGCGTGCGCGACGGCGTCCATGCCCTGATGATCCAGCGGACGCTGCGCCCCGATTCCTCGCTCGTCGACGAGATCGCCGGCTGGGTGATCGAGGTCTATCCGGGCGAGCGCTCGAAGGCCGACTACATCGAGGTCACGTAGCCGGCGGCGCGATCTGGATCGGGAGCGTCACGCGGAAGGTCGTGCCCTCGCCGAACACGCTCGACACGGCGATGTCGCCGCCGAGCTGCTGCGTGATCCGCCGCGTGATCGACAGCCCGAGCCCCGTACCGCCGTGCGAGCGCGTGCGCGACTGGTCGAGCTGACGGAAGTCTTCCCAGATCGCGTCCATCTCGTCGGGCTTGATGCCGACACCGGTGTCGCTGACGACGAGGAGCAGCCGCTCGCCGTCGTGCGTCGCGGTGAGCGCGACCGACCCGCGATTCGTGAACTTGATCGCGTTCGAGAGCAGGTTGAGCAGGATCTGCTTGACCTTCGTCTTGTCCGTCTGGAGGATCGGGCAGCCTTCGTCGAAGCGGCGCGTGTACTCGAGCTTACGCGCCGACGCGAGCGGCT
>CBHWBX010000369.1:0-4799 GCA_966111935.1 uncultured Gemmatimonadaceae bacterium | reverse complement strand
CCGGCACAGTCCCGGCCCCCGGGGGGCGGGGCGCCCCCCCCCCCCCCCCCCGCCGCAAGTCCCCGCCCCCACGACGGGACCCCACCTACACGAGACTGATCAGCGCGAGCGGCCGTAAGGCCGGATCGGTGAACGAGCGCCTCCCATACCCCCCGGATACGTGCGTCCGTTGGGATAGTAGATATCCCCACCGACGCCGCGGTTGCGCGGGCGCGGATCACAGTGGTCATCATCGCCGACCACGCCGCCCCGAATCACCGCACCGAGAATTCCACCGAGAATACCGCCGGCGCCGCTTCCGGTTCCATTTCCGTTCCCGGAGCCTTCGTTGCCGCGCGACCCGGTGGTCGACGGCATCGGCATCGCGCTCGGACGCGCGAGCGGCGGGGCTTCCGGCGCCTGCGTCTCCGACGGCGCGGGCGCGCTCGCCACGACCTGGACGTCCTGCGGAATCTCGGCCTTCACTTCGGCCGGCTCGGCGGGCGTCTCCGAGGCCTTCACCCTCGGACGCTCGGTGCGAACGACCTTGGGGCCTTCGGGCGCGCGCTTCGGCTTGAGCGAAACCTCCGGCTTGCTCGACGGCGTGACTTCATCAGGGCTGATGCGAATGTCCTGTGTCACCGACGCGAGCTGCAGATCCCGCTTGAGATCCGCGCTCATCGCCGTCGACGTAGGCGACCTGTCTTTCCCGCAGGCGATGGCAACGACGGCAGTGGACGCCAGCGTCATCGTCAGGAGCTTACCCATAAATCCTCCGGTACCAGTCGGCTTCGCATCAGGTGTTTGGCGAAATCCGATGACGCGAAAAGGCATGCCGAGGGCCATCTATTAAGTGTCAATTTGTGAGGTTAATCACAGGTGATGTCCCACTTCGTGGACGGTTCGTCCGGGAATTGAGACGTGGCTACGCCGAGACAGGGGTTCTTCGGGCGCGCTGCGCTCGCCCTCAGGATGACATCTATTGAGGGTGCATCCCCATTGGACTACTGGTGTACGAGGCCGATCCTCACAATTTCGATCCATGCGACTTTCATTGACCCTCGTCGTCGTCGCGGCCGCGTGTGCCTCACAGCAGCAGGAGACGGCGCCGCCGTCGCCGACGCAGCAGCGCGCGATCGCCGATTCGTTGGCGCGGCAGGTGAAAGCGGCGTATGACCTCTCGAAGCCGAATGTCGAGGAGCGGCTGCTCAGTCTCTATCCGCCGACCGGACGCGTCGTGTCCGCGGCGGGCGGGCAGGTGATCACGACGCGCGATTCGATCGCGCTCGGGATCAAGGCGTTCTGGGAAAACGTCGGCGTGAACATGCGCGACCCGAAGTGGGTCTGGGACGAGATGCTCTTCGACGTGCCGGCGTGGAACGTCGCGGTGATGACGGCGCGTTATCACGTGCCGCATCTCACGCCGCGCAATCAACCGCACACGATCGCCGGCGCATGGACGGCGGTGTTCGAGAAACGGGGCGATCGCTGGTACGTGATCCAGGAGCATCTCTCCGATCTGCCGCCGGCGCCGGATTCGACGATGGCGCCTGCCGATACCGGGCGCATGGCGATGCCTCCCGGCCACAAGATGCCGAAGTGACGCCGCGACCGCTCGAGCGGTTCGGCAGGACATGAGGCGACTCTTCGCAGGACTCGCGCTTCTGCTGGCGACGTCGTGCAGCGACTCGACGGCGCCCGGGCAAAAGATCACGGAGCTCGGCGTCGCGCGCGCGCGCTGGGCATCGCGCGGCTATCGCGATTACTCGTTCACGTTCACCGCGCTCTGCTTCTGTGCGAACGTGCATCCGATTCGCGCGGTGGTCGTGCGCGACAGCGTGACCACGGCGGTCGATCTGGTCACGAATCAGCCGGTGGACCCGCGGCTCGTGCAAACGGTCGACCAGCTGTTCGTTTTCGTTCAGGACAGAATCGGCAAGCCGGTGGCAAAGCTCGACGTCACCTACGACGCGCAGCTCGGCTATCCGATCACGATCGACTACGACGGCGCGGCCAACGCCGCGGACGATGAGGTCACGTACAACGTGCGCGACGTCGTGCCATACAGCGCCCTCCAGTGGTCAGGGCACCGCGCCCGCCGCACCGGCGCGGCGCGGATCGGCGCCGGCGGTGACCTTGCCCTTCTCGATCTTCACCGCCGAGCCGTAGCCTTCGCGCAGCTCGCCCGGAAGCGAGACGAGCTGGAGCCGATAGCCCATCTGCTCGAGCTTCTTCATCACTTCGGGCGAGAACCCGTCCTCGATGCGAACGAGCGGCGCGGTCGGCTGCGCGTTGCGGCCGCCGCCGAGTCCTCCGACGGAGAAGCGTGGCAGCTCGAGCGCGGCCTGCGGATCGAGCTTCTGATCGGCCATGCCGACGAAGACCTGATAGACGGCCGGCGTGATCCACTCGTTGCCGGCGGCGCCAAAGGCCATCACCGCGCGTCGATCGCGGCCGCTGCCCTGCATGACGATCGTCGGCGTGATCGTGCTGCCGCCGCGCGAGAACGGCAGACGCGCGCCGTACGCGTTCGGATCACCGGCGAAGGGCGTGAGCTTGTCGTTGTAGAGGAAGCCGAGTCCGGGCGTGACGTAGAAATTTCCACCCCAGGTGCCCAGCGTCTGCGTCTGCGCTACGACGTTGCCGTCGGCGTCGGCGATCGAGAACGAGGTGGTGCCTGCCGAGCGGCAGGGCACGTCGGCCGGATAGTCGTAGCCGTGGGCGAGGCAGGCGGGAGGAACGTCGCGCTCGAGCATCGCCGTCTTCTTCTCACCGCCGCAGACGAGCGTGTCGCCGCGCACTGACGCCGACGTGAGCGCCTTGTCCGGATTGAAGCACTGCCAGCGAATGCGCGCCGTATCCTTATTCGTGAACGGCTCGATGTTCACCGGCCAGAGTCCCGGATCGGCGATGCGATTGCGTGTCGACGGGATGAGCTGCCACGCATCGATCATCGCATGCAGCGTCCCCGCGTCTTCGGTGTACGGCTTCGGGTTCGGATAGAGCTCGAGCATGTTGAGCTTCGCCGCGAGCTCGGCGCCACCGCTCACCGGCGGTGACGGCGTGAACAGCGTGTAGCCGCGATAGGTGCTCATGATCGGCACCCGCTCGGCGGCGTAGTAGCGCGACAGGTCGGTGGCCTTGATCGGGTTTCCCTTCGCGTGCAGATCCTTCACGAGCTTTTGAGCTATCTCGCCCTTGTAGAACGCGTCGGCGCCACCCTTTGCGATCTGCTCGAGCGTCCAGACGAGATCGGGATTCTTCACGATGTCGCCGACCTTGAGCGGTTGATCGTCGCGGAAGAAGAGTGCGCGCGCGGCGTCCGACTTCAGGAACTGATCGCGCTCCGTCTCGAGCGTCGTCGCGAGCCCTTCGCTCACGGGGTAGCCGTCGCGCGCCGCGCGGATCGCCGGCTGGAGCAGATCGGCCCATGGAATCTTCTTGCTGCCGAACTTCTGCCACGCGAGGTACATCGCCGCGACCGTGCCCGGCACGTTCACGCGCGCCGCGTTCTCGATGTCGCGCGCGGCGCCCGGTGCCGTCGGCGTCATGTCGACGTCTTCAGGTGTGCGCGTCATGAACTCGATCAACTGCGGGCGATCCATGCCCGTGAGATTGATCAGCGTCTGTCCGTATCCACCGACGCCGCTCGCGTCCGGCTCGACGACGCCGAGCGTGAACGAGACGGCGACCGCGGCATCGACGACGTTGCCGCCGCGCGCAAGGATCTCGACGCCGGCGGCGGTCGCGACGGGATGCGCGCTCGACACGGCGGCACGTCCCGTCGCCGCCTGGCGATAGGGCGGATGCTCACGCAGCATGTCGTGGATGACGGTCTTCAGCTCGTCGTCGGTCGTCGCGGCGATCGCGCGCGGACGATACTTCGCACTCAACGCCTCCCACTGCGCATGGCGCGGCGCGGCATCATTGCCCGAGTAGTAGAGCGTGGCGGTGCGATTCCAGACCTGGTCGAATGCGTCGGCGTTGTGGCGTGCGCGATCGCTCGCCGGCGCGTGCTGCTCGGCGAGATGCTGATCGGGCGGCGTCGGCGCGTCGATCATCCACAGCTTGCCGTTGGATGATGCAAGAAGATTTGCCTCGCGGTCGCCGGTACGATCGGGATCGCCGTTGTACGAGAGCGACGGGATCGCGTCGGTCGCGGGGAGTTCGGCGAGCGCGATCGTCTTGCCGTCCGGATTCCATGCCGATTCGGCGTGGCGCGTGCTCACGACGTTGAGATAGCGGCCGTCGAGAGGCGAGACGTAAACGGCGCCGCGCGCGCCGGCCGCGGTCCACGAGAGACGATCGTTGCCCGGCGCCCACGACGGACGCTCGAGGCGCGCATCGGTGAGCGCGACGGTATCCTTGCCATCGGCGAGCGTGCGAATGCGCAGTTTGCGCGTGCCGTCGGCGATCGAGACCCAGGCGAGCCGCGCGCCGTCAGCGGAAAGGGTCGGCCAGCGCTCGACGGCGTGGTCCTTCGTGACGCGCGACTCGGCGCCCTTGTCGTCGTGCGACCAGAGTCGGGCGGCACCCAGGCGGCCGCGCACGAAGTAGACGTGACCGTCGCCGGCCACTGCCGGCTCGCTCTCGGGGAGCGGCGACGTCGTGATGCGCACCGGCTGCGCGTTCGTCGTCGCGACGCTCACCGACCAGATGTCGAAGTTGCCGCTGCGGTCGGACGAGAAGACGATCGACGAGCCGTCGGGCGACCAGGCCGGCTCGCGGTCCCAGGCCGCGCCGGAGGTGACGCGGGACCATTCGCCCGATTTCGAGACGACCCAGATGTGCCCGTCGACGCTGACGGCGAGGCGGCCGTC
>CBHWBX010000368.1:0-4811 GCA_966111935.1 uncultured Gemmatimonadaceae bacterium | reverse complement strand
GCGCTCGAGCACCTCGCGCGCAGCGGCGCGCCGACGCCGCAGGTGCTCACGACCGCCAACGGCGGCTCGTTCGCGAGCGCTGTGCTGCGCGAGCGCACGCACACCGTGTGGGCGGTGTCCGCGCTGCCCGGAAGGCCGTTCGCGTCGGTGCGCCATCGGACGCCGGCGTTGTACGAGGATCTTGGCCGGCAGACGGCGCGTCTCACGAGCGCGATCGCGTCGTTCGATCATCCGGCGATCCATCGTGACTTCTACTGGGATCTCGCGAAGGCGCGGTCGATCGTCGAGCACAAGGTGCATCTGATCGTCGACGACGAGCTGTCCGGCGCGATTCGCCGGATCGCCTACGACTTCGATCGTCGCGTCGCGCCGCTGCTCGATGCCCTGCCGCGCGCGGCGATTCACGGCGATCTCAACGACGCGAACGTCCTCGTCGGGGGCGGCGACGATCTCGAGTCGCGCGACCAGCACATCACGGGGATCATCGACCTCGGCGACATGGTGTACGGCTATCGCATCGCCGACCTCGCGATCGCGATCGCCTACGCGATGCTCGACGGAGAGCCGCTCGACAATCTCGCGCACATCGTGCTCGGCTACGCGAGCGAGGTCGTCCCGGCCGACGCCGAGCTGGCCGCGCTCTACGGCCTGGCGGCGATGCGCCTCTGCGTCAGCGCGTGCATCTCCGCCGAGCAGCAGCGGCTCCAGCCGGACAACGTCTATCTCGGCGTGAGCCAGGCGGCGATCCGCCGTGTGCTTCCGCTGCTCGCCCGCACGCCGTTCGCGCTCGGCGAGGCGATCGTGCGCGAAGCGGCGGGCGTCGATCCGGTGCCGTCGGCGACGCGCGTTGTCGACTACTTGAAGCGCGTCGACGCCGCGCCGGTGCTCGGGGTCGATCTTCGCACCGCACCGTCGATCGTCGTCGACCTGTCGATCGCTAGTCCAATGCTGAGCGGCGACGCGCGCGAGAATGCCGAGCCGCAGCTCACCGCGAAGGTGTTCGGCGCGATGCGCGATGCGAACGTAAAGGTCGCGATCGGGCGCTACGACGAGCCGCGTCTGCTCTACGTGACGCCGCTCTTCGCCCTCGGCCCCGCGCCGATCGACGAGCATCGCACGATCCACATCGGGCTCGATCTCTTCATGCCGGCGGGCACGCCGGTCTACGCGCCGCTCGCCGGAACCGTGCACGCGTTCCACGACAACGCGGCGCTGCTCGACTACGGACCGCTGATCATTCTGCGTCACGAGACGGACGACGGCGTCGAGTTCTTCACGCTCTACGGGCACCTGAGCAAGGAGTCGCTCGCCGACAAGCGCGTCGGCGCACCGGTCGCCGCCGGTGACCAGATCGCGACGCTCGGATCGCCGGAGGTGAATGTCGGCTGGACGCCTCATCTGCACCTCCAGGTCATCGTCGATCTGCTCGGACTCGGCACCGACTTCCCCGGCGTCGCGCGACCGAAGCAGCGCCGCGTATGGACGGCGCTCTGTCCCGACCCGAATCTGCTCGTCGGCGTTCCCGCTGATCGGTTCCCGGCGGAAGCGCCGTCGGTCGCCGAGACGCTCGCCGAACGAAAACAGCGGATCGGCCGAAATCTGAGCATCGCGTATCGCGAGCCGGTGCGAATCGTGCGCGGATGGAAGCAGTACCTCTACGACGATACCGGCCGCTGCTTCCTCGATGCGTACAACAACGTCCCGCATGTCGGACACTGTCATCCGCGGGTCGTCGAGGCGGGCGCGACGCAGATGCGCATTCTCAACACGAACACACGCTATCTGAACGATCTTCTCGCCGGCTACGCCGAGCGATTGCTCGCGACGATGCCGGACGGTCTCGATGTGTGCTACTTCGTCAGCTCGGCGAGCGAGGCGAACGAGCTCGCGCTGCGATTGGCGCGTGCGTACACCGGCCAGCGCGACACGATCGTGCTCGACGCCGCGTACCACGGCAACACGACGTCGCTGATCGACATCAGTCCGTACAAGCACGCGGGGCCGGGCGGGAGCGGCGCGCCCGATTGGGTGCACGTCGCACCGCTGCCGGACGTCTATCGCGGGCCGCACAAGGCGAACGATCCGCAGGCCGGCGCGAAGTACGCCGAGTCCGTCGGCGAAATTGTTCATACGCTCGCCGACAAGGCACGTCGGCCGGCGGCGTTCATCGCCGAGACCTGTCCGAGCGTCGGCGGCCAGCTCGTCTTTCCGCCTGGATATCTGTCGAACGTCTATGAATACGTCCGGCGCGCCGGCGGCGTCTGCATCGCCGACGAAGTGCAGACGGGGCTCGGCCGGATGGGTACGAGCTTCTGGGCATTCGAGGATCAGGGCGTCGTCCCGGACATCGTCGTGATGGGGAAGCCGCTCGGTAACGGCCACCCGATCGGCGCGGTCGCGACAACGCGTGCAATCGCCGATGCGTTCAACAACGGCATGGAATACTTCAGTACCTTCGGCGGGAACACCGTCTCGTGCGCGATCGGCATGGCCGTGCTCGATGTATTGCGCGACGAGAACTTGCAAGCGCACGCGCGACGGGTCGGCGATCGGATGCTCGGCGCGCTGCGTGGCTTCGTCGATCGATTCGAGATCGTCGGCGATGTGCGCGGATCCGGGCTGTTTCTCGGCGTCGAACTGGTGCGCGATCGCGCGACGCTCGAGCCGGCGGGGCCGGAGGCGTCGTTCGTCGCCAACCGGATGCGCGAGCGGGGAATCCTGCTCGGCACCGACGGCCCGTTCCATAACGTGGTGAAGATCCGCCCACCGATGCCGTTCGACGAGTCGGACGCCGACCTGCTCGTCGATGCGTTCGCGTCCGCGCTCGGAGCCTTGCCCTGACGACCGACGATTCTCGCGCATCGCTCTCCCAGGCGCTGCGCTTCGGCGTTGCGGTTTTCCTCGGCAGCACGCTGCTGTTCCTCATCGAGCCGGTCGCGGGCAAGCGCGTCCTGCCGCTGCTCGGCGGATCGGCGGCGGTGTGGACGGCGTGTCTCGTCTTCTTTCAGCTCGCGCTGCTGCTCGGCTATTTCGCCGCGCACTGGCTGACGACGCGCACGTCACCGCGGACGCAGGTGCGGGCGTATCTAGTTCTGCTCGTCCTGTCGCTGCTGCAGCTCGCGATCACCCAGCGGCTCGAGCCGAGCGCGAATGCCGGACACCCGATTCGAAGTGTGCTCGTGCTGTTGACGCTCCTGATCGGGCTTCCGTTCGTGACGCTCTCGATGTCCGGACCGCTGCTCCAGGGCTGGTATGCGCGTACCGCGACATCGACGGCGCAGCCGTATCGGCTGTACGTCGTTTCGAACGTCGGGTCGCTGCTCGCGCTGGTCGCGTACCCGTGGCTGATCGAGCCGTGGTCGAGCCTGCACATGCAGGGGTACGTGCTGATCGTCGGCTTGTTGCTGCTGTTCGCCGCAATAGCGGTCATCCTGAGAGAGCGCAGCGACCGAACGACCCCTGTCCATTCGCACGGAGAGGGGCCCTTCACGCTTCGCGCTCAGGATGACACGCGGGTGAGCGTCGAGCAGCGCGTCCTCTGGGTTTCCCTCGCGATGTGCGCATCGCTGCTGCTGTCGGCGGTGACGAACTACATCAGCCAGAACATCGCGACGCTGCCGCTGATGTGGGTGATCCCGCTGATCGCCTATCTGCTCAGCTTCGTCGTCGCGTTCGGCGACGATCGTTGGCGTCCGCGGTGGCTCGAGATCGGCTTGATCGCGCTGGCGCTCGGCGTAACGAGCTACCGGCTGTTCCGCGGCGATCTGTTCGTGCCGATCCCGCGGCTGGTCGCGATCTATTGCGGTGCCCTGTTCCTGATCTGTCTGTACTGCCACGCCGAGGTGTATCGGCGCCGGCCGGCACCGTCGCGATTGACGGAGTTCTACTTCTTCCTCGCCGCCGGTGGCGCGCTCGGCGCGATCATCGTCGGCGTCGTCGGTCCGCTCGTGCTCGACGGCAACTATGAGCTCGTGTTCGGCCTGGCGCTGGCGGGGTTCCTCGTCTTCGTCACGACGTGGAAGGACGGGATCATGCCCCGGCTCTCGTGGAGCATCGCGACCGTCGCGCTCGTCGTGCTCGCCGACCGATTCATTCGCAACGATCGTGAAGGCTCGATCGTGCATCTGCGCAATTTCTACGGCACGCTGCGCGTCGGTGACGAGAAGAGCCGGACGTACAAGGCCGTAGTGCGCACGCTGTACAACGGCGTGATCGAGCACGGCCAGGAAGTCTTTCGCACGGATCTCGCGAATACGCCGACGACGTACTACGGGCCGTCGTCTGGCGTCGGACTCGCGATCAATCTCTGCTGTCCGGATCGCGCGCGGCGGATCGGGGTGATCGGGCTCGGCACGGGAACGGTCGCGTCATTCGGCAAGTCGGGGGACGTGATCCGCTTCTATGACATCAATCCCGCCGTCGAGCCGATCGCGCGCCACTACTTCACGTACGTTCGCGACTCGAAGGCGCAGGTCGACGTCGTCACCGGCGACGCGCGCGTCTCGCTCGCGTCAGAGCCGCCGCAGAAATACGACGTGCTCGCGATCGACGCCTTCGCCGGCGACGCGATCCCGGTCCACCTCATCACGTCGGAGGCGCTCGCGTTGTACAAGCGCCACCTCGCGCCGGGCGGCGTGGTCGCGTTCCATGTCTCGAACCGCCACCTCAACCTCGCGCCGGTCGTGAAGCAGCTTGCCGATCACGAGAAGATGAATGCGATTCTCATCGCCAACGGCGACGACGAGCCGCACGCCGTGTCGAGCTCGGACTGGGTGCTCGTGACGAACAACGAAAGTCTGTCGGCGGTCCTC
>CBHWBX010000367.1:0-4817 GCA_966111935.1 uncultured Gemmatimonadaceae bacterium | reverse complement strand
TGCTCGTGCTCGGCGTGCTCACGATCCTCGCCCTCCTCGCAGCCTGGGTGGGAGGCGACTTGTTCTTCCTGCGTCAAGTGAAGGCCCTCATGCGCACGACGAGGCGGCTCGAGGCTGGAGATCTCGCCGCCCGCACCGGCCTGCCTCCTGGACGTGGAGAGCTGGACCAGCTCGCGCAAACGTTCGATCGCACCGCGGCCAGCCTCGAGGAGCGCACCGAGGCGCTCCAGCATCTCAACCGAGTCTATGCGGTTCTGAGCGGGATCGAGAGTGTATTGCTGCGTCATCCCGAGCGCGGCGAGCTGTTCGAGGCGGTATGTCACGTGGCCGTCGACCACGGAAAGTTCCGCCTGGCGGTGATTCACGAAGTGGATCCGCAGACGGACGCGTTGCGCGTCGCCTGTCAGGCAGGCATTCCGCCCGACGAGGCGAGACGAGTCGGCGCAACCGTCGAGGGAGCGGAAGCCGATGCTCACGACTTGATCGGCGCCGCGCGTCGCGCCGGTGAGGATAAAGTCGTCAATGAGCTCGGCGGAAAGTCGGGTGACTTCGGCTCGGCCGCCGCTTTCCTGCTCCGGGTGGAGGATCGTGTCGCGGGAGTGCTCACGCTCTATTCCGCCGAGCCGCATTTCTTCGATGAAGCCGAGGTTCGCCTGCTCCGCGATGTCGCCGCCGACGTTTCGCTCGGACTCGAGTATCTCGAGAAGGAACAGCAGCTGCGGTACCTCGCCAACTACGACGCGCTGACCGGCCTGCCCAATCGTGCGCTCTTCGAGGACCGTCTCTCGCAGACGATCACGTTGGCAAGGCAGGACGAACGTCCAGTCGGCGTTGTGAGCCTTGGCATCGTGCCCATGGACGAGATCATCGGCACGCTCGGCCATGCGATAGGCGATCGCGTTCTCCAGGCGATGGCGCGCGCCCTCGAAGCCGCGGTTCGCAAGGGCGACACTGTCGCACGGCTCGCGAGCGACGAGTTCGGAATTGCGTTCGTGGGTCTCAGCGACGTGCTCGAAGTCGAGACTCGCGCGCGGCGGATCATCGACCAGCTCCCCGGCCTCATCGCCGTCGACGACAAGGAGGTGCCGGTCTCCGCTCGCCTCGGCGCGGCCGTCTATCCACACGATGGCGCCGATGCGGAGACGCTCGTCAGGAACGCCGCGCTCGCACGGCATTCGGCGAGGACCCGACTGTTGGTGTTCTTCGCGAGCGAATTGGACGCCGCCGCGCAGCGACGACAACGCATCGAGCGCGAGCTGCGCCACGCTGTCGAGCGCGAAGAGCTGACTCTGCACTATCAGCCGGTCGTCGATCTCCGAAGCCGCAAGCTGACCGGCGTCGAGGCTCTCCTGCGTTGGCGGAGCGCGGAGCTCGGCAGTCTCCATCCCGCCGAGTTCATTCCGATCGCCGAGAAAATGGGGCTGATTCCCACCCTTGGCGAATGGATCCTTCACACGGCTTGTGAGCAGAGTCAGACGTGGAGCCGAAGTGGGCTTGGCCGGATACGAATCAACGTCAACATCTCCGTGATCCAGCTTCGCGAGCCCGGATTCGTCGATCGCGTCACGACCATTTTGAACGCGACCGCCGTCGATCCGAAGGACCTGGCGCTCGGCGTCGAGATCACCGAGAGCGCTTTGATGGATAACATCGAAGCGGCGATCGATACTCTCCGTCGCCTGAGGGCGATGGGTCTCGCCGTCTATGTCGATGATTTCGGGACCGGCTACTCCTCACTCGCGTATCTGCGCACGCTTCCGATCGATTGGGTGAAGATCGACAAGTCGTTCGTGAACGATCTTCCCGGCGATGCCGATGCGGTGGCGGTGACGCGCGCCATCGTCGCCCTCGGCCATAGCCTCGGGCTCGCGGTGGTGGCGGAGGGCGTGGAGACGGAAGAACAGTTTGCCACCTTGCGCGAGATCGGCTGCGATGCGGTGCAGGGATATCTGTTCAGCCAGCCGGTTTCCGCGGAGGAGATAGAAAGTCGGTACGCGGCGAGCCGAAGAATCGCGTGATGCGACTCAGCGCACGAGATCGAGCTCTCCAGCCGAGAGGACCATTTCCATGTCATCCCCTTTCACGAGGACCGCGAAGTAGTACCTGCCCGACGGAAGCGAGGCTCCGAGAATATCCTTGATTGGTACCGCGGTCTCGAAGGTCTTCATGTCACCTCGGTAGAGGACCGCCGTATCCCTGGCCGACACACACGCCGGCTGTGACCAGTCGGGTGCGCCGGACCGCGGCGCCGCGTCACGTCGTGCGCGGTCGCGATAGACGCGAATCAGCACGGGACAGTTGCGTTCGAGTTGGATCAGCGCGCTGTTGGCATTGACCACGACGCCGGTCGCCTTCGCGACCACGGTACCGCCGCTCACTGTGACCGGCGTCGCCGTCCATTGCATGATGAACGACCGACGCGTGACGGCAAGCGGAGGGCGCGCGAGGGCCAGCTCCGCATCGCCGGCGGGCACCTGCGTGAGCGGCCCACGATTCACGAACCCGACGCTCGCGCTGAAATAGTAGTGCCCATCGGGGAGAGAGTCCCCAAGGACATCCAGGAGAGGGACCGCGAGCGTGAACTCGCCCGGCGAGAGCGACGCCCCCGGCGCCACCGTCGTCGCGACGCCATACGAGAGACAGATGATCGGCTGGCCGTAGGCCCACATCCGGCGTCGATCGGAATCCCAAACCGGCACGGCGTCACCCGGCGCTCGGTAGGCCAGCACGCGCGTAGCACAGGCACCGTACTCGAGGTACGCCGGTGATGCGCCGCGATTCACCACCGTGACGCTGGTGCGAAGGACGGACGTCGTATCCTGTTTCGCGACGACGGAAGTCGCGCTCGCGACGAGCCCGTCCGACGGGCCCGACGGCGAGTGCGCGCACGCCGAGAGGAGCGCAGCGGCAACGATGACGGCGAACGACTGTTGACGACGAACGAGCAAACGCGGCTCCGCGGAGAGGCCTCTCTACCTAACCGCCGGCGCCGGCGATCCGTCACAATTCGCGTTCTGAAATATTAGATCAGATAACAACAAGGGCGCGCCGAGATTCGGCGCGCCCTTTTGCGATCGCTGCGATAACGCGTGTCGTGCTGCTTACGCCGTCACCCACGGATCCTTGGCCAACCACTGCGCGTTCGGCGCGTAGAGAAACACCACCGATCCATTCGCCAGCTCCGGCACCAGCGTCCGCGCCCGCGAGAGCTCCATCGCCGAGCATCCCGCGCTGTGACCCGCGCGGTTCGCGCCGACGTAGGGCGCGCCGTGCGTCACGACGCCGCGCGCGAGGGCGTTGTCATTGAAGCCCGTCGACTTGCCATCCATGCGCATCGCGATGGAGCGGTAGGGCTGTCCGTGGCTGTGCCCCGTGAACGCGTACTGGTTCTTCGTAACGTAGAGACCGAGCGAGGTCGAGCGGCTGTTCGCCGCGTTGGAGAAGCGCGACGGCACGCCCGAGCCCGAACCGGCGCCCTGCGCCACGGTGAACGGACCATCGACCAGCTTGAGCGATTTCATATCGAACACGTAACCGCGCTTCGCGTTCTGCGACTGCCCGAAGTCCACGAAGTAGAGGTAGGGCTTCTGGATCTCGCCCGGATGCGCGGCCTGGTACGCGAAGTACGCATGGAAGGCGGTCGCGAGCGCGCGCGAATCGCTGAGGTGCTGAACCGCCGGGCTGAGCGCGCCAAGGGCCCGCTGAGACTCAGCCGTAACGACCGCGGCGCTATTGGCTTTATTCATCGGCTCGGCAAACGCCGGCTGGCTGATCGCGACGCCACCGATGAGGGCGGCAGTCGTGCCGAGCAGAACCTTTCGAACGAAAGTTGAACGCATGATGTCGCTCCTCGTCATGGCGGGACGGCGCGGATGAGTCAGGCGCCGCAAGGACGGGGGCTAGAGGCGGGAATTTCGCGGTGCCCCCGTTGAGGAATTTCGTGTCGTTCACGTCGTGCGTATCAAGTAATATAGTGCGATCTGGATGAACGTAAAGTCTTTTACAGTAATCAGTTACGCTGTTTCGTAGCGAGCGCGACCGACTCAGCCGAGCTCAGCTGTTTACGCGTCCGACGACGTCGCCGTCCGTAGATTTTTCGCATGGCTATCGCCTCCGACATTCTCGATCTCGAGGCTCTCGTCGATCTGCTCCGCGGCCGTCGCGTCGCCGCGCTGGTGGGTGCGGGTTGCAGCACCGAATCCGGTATTCCGGACTACCGCGGCCCCGACTCCAGCCGGCGGACGCGCACCCCGATCCAGTACCAGGAGTTCGTGCGCAGCGAGTCGGCGCGGCGGCGCTACTGGGCGCGGAGCGCGGTCGGCTGGCGACGCATCGCGACCGCGCGGCCAAACGCGGCGCACGTGGCGCTCGCCGAGCTCGAAGCCGCGGGAATCGTCGGCGGCATCATCACGCAGAACGTCGACGGCTTGCATGCGGTGGCGGGGAGCCGGAACGTCGTGGAGCTCCATGGCTCGCTTGCCGCCGTGGTGTGCCTGGCGTGCAGCGCGCGATCATCGCGCGACGATTTTCAGCGGCAGCTCCTCGCGCTCAACGCCGAGTGGGCGCTGCAGCCCGTGCCGGAAGAGCCCGAGGCGGCGCCGGACGGAGACGCCGAGCTGCCCCCATCGGCGTACGAACACTTTAGAGTTCCATCATGCAGCGCGTGTGGAACCGGTGTCCTCAAGCCGGACGTCGTGTTTTTCGGCGAGAACGTCCCGCGCCCGCGCCTCGATGAGGCATGGCGCGTCTTCGAGGCCGGCGACGTGTTGCTCGTCGCCGGCTCATCGCTCACCGTCTACTCGGGACGCCGCTTCATC
>CBHWBX010000366.1:0-4847 GCA_966111935.1 uncultured Gemmatimonadaceae bacterium | reverse complement strand
CGCCGCGTCCATTGCCGGGCCTGCCCGAGCAACGTCCGGTGACCGGACCGGTTCGTACGGTCGCGCACACGGTCGCGCGTCCGACGCCGGCCGCACCGACGATGCCACTACCGCCGTCACGGCCGCCCGCTCGACCCGCACCGGCACCCGCACCGGCACCGGCACCGGCACCGGCAACGGCAGCGGCGCCGGCGCCCGCGCCGACACGGCCGAATCAAACGCCGCCGCGCCCGAGCCAGACACCGACGCAGGCGCCGACGCAGATGCCGTCCCAAGGTCGTACGCAGTCGCGGCCGATGACCATGCCGCCGCCCGTACCGGCTGCTGCGTTGCGGCCCAAGCCGCCGACACAACAGGTACCGGTCGCGCCGCCCGCCCCGAAGCGTGCGACGACGGATGAAGGCATCCTGATCGACTTCGACGACGACGACGAGTGATCGGCGTCGACGAGGGCGACGAGTGATCGTCGAGTCCTGAGCCTCCTTTGACCGGCGCCGCGGGGAAAACATTCCGCGGGTTGCGCGGCCCCCGCGTGCGACTTATGGCGCTAGCAGAAGGAGGTAGTCATGCGAAACCTGTCTGCTGCGTGTTTTCTGGCGGCGGCCTTGTCAGCGGCTCCCGTAGCGCTGGCCGATGATCAGCCGGCTGCCGATCCGTGGACGCAACGTGAAACGTTCGAGTGGATGTCATCGAGCGAAGGCGCGCGTCTTGGCGTGATGGTGATGTCCCTGACACCTGATCTGCGGACGTACTTCGGTGCGCCGTCCGGTCAGGGCGTGCTCGTCGCGAAAGTGGAGCCAAATTCTGCGGCCGCGAAGGCGGGCGTCAAAGTTGGAGATGTGATCGTCCAGGTGAAAGGTGAAAGCGTAGACGACGCGAGCGACGTCATCAGTGCGCTCTCCGATGCGAAGCAGGGCGATAAGGCGCACGTCGAGGTCATCCGCGACAAGAAGCGCGTCGGGCTCGATGCGACGATTGCGCCGTCGAAGACGAACGCCGTTTCGGAACGCCCCGATTGGATCCGCAAAGCGTTCCCGTGGTTCGACTCGTGGCGAGGCTTTGGCCCGCGTTCGTCGAGCTCGACGTAAAAAACTACGCGAGGCCCGGATGCGCGAGCGCGGCGATCAGCGCCTGGCGATTGCCGGCATGCTGATTCCACAGCTCGACGATGCGATCCGCTTGCGTGCGTCCCGTCGTGGCGATTTGCTCGACGGGCGCGAGCAGCGAGAGAGAATCGGGCGCGACCTTCGTCAGGCCGCCACGCGCGATTTGCACGAGCTCCTTCGCGAGCGTGCCAACCGTGTGCTTGCCGACGCGCGTCGCGAGACCCAAGCGCGGAACCTCGTCGGCGATACGCTGACGATCTGCGAACGTGAGCCCGGCCATTAGCGCCGTCGCGGCATCGCGCGCGGACGTCTCGTAGAGGAGGCCGCGCATCATCGGCGCGAGCGCTTCGATCATCTCGAGCGAGCCGCAGTCGCAGCCGCGCACTTCGATGAACTTCTTGAGACGGCCTTCCGGGAACAGCGTCGAGAGGTGCAGCGCCCAGTCGGAGTCGGTCGCGCGGACGCCGTTGTAGCCATCGCGCATGAACTGGCGGAACGTCAGGCCGGCGGGCACACGGTGATAGCCGCCGCGGTAGATGAAGTAGAGAGGCACGTCGAGCGCCCACTCCGTGTACGCGCTGAAGACGTCGTCGCGCTCGTAGATGAACGGCATGATGCCGGCGCGCGCGTTGTCCGTGTCGCGCCAGATCCACGCTCGATACGTTTGGTAGCCGCTGACTTTCTCGTCGACGATCGGCGATGCGGCCCAAAGGGCAGTCAGCATCGGCGTGACCGAGTACACGCAGCGCATCTTCGCCGCCGCATCGGCTTCGTCGGAGAAGTCGAGGTTGACCTGCACCGTGGCCGTGCGCTGCATCATGTCGAGGCCGCGCGTGCCCACGGTCGGCATGTAATCGCGCATCACGTCGTAACGCGCCTTCGGCATCCACGGGATGTCGGCGCGCGTGCCGAACGGACGCATTCCGATCGAGAGCCACGCGAGGTCGAGCGCCTTCGAGTGCTCGCCGAGCTCTTTGACGTACGCGGCCAGATCGGTGACGAGCTCGCTGTCCTTCGTGATCGGGCGCGCGGCGAGCTCGAACTGGCCGCCCGGCTCGATCGTGATTTGCGCGTCGTCGCGTTGGATCGCGATGACGTGGCCGTTCTCGACCACCGCATTGCCGGATCGCGCCGCGAACGCTGCGAGCAGCGCACCGATGCCGTTGGGACCATCGTAGGGCGGCGCTTCACCGGTCGACCGGATCACACCGATGAGCTCGTGCTCGCTGCCGATGCGCCACGCTTCGCGCGGTTTGCCCGCCGTCGCGAAATACGCCAGCAGGTCTGCCTTCGTGCGGACGGGTACCGCTTCTTGCTCGTCGACGAGATGCACTAAGGGTTCCGGGACTCTAGGGGGTGATCCCCTGAACGTCAACGGAGTTACCCTGTGGTAGCGTCGGACTGTGAATTCCAAGCGCGCTCGCCTTCTCGAGCTGCTTCGTACCCGGTCTTTTCAAGAGCGCGAGGTCACGCTCTCGTCGGGCCTCAAATCGAACTTCTACATCGATTGCAAGCAGGTCAGCCTCGATGCAGAAGGTGCGGCCCTCATCGGCGAGCTGTTCCACGGCGTCATTGAAGAGGTTGCCGCCTCGGCAGTCGCCGTCGGTGGCCTAACGCTCGGTGCCGATCCGCTCGCAACCGCGACGAGCATTTACAGCTTCCAAGCGGGTAAACCGCGCTCGGCCTTCATCGTACGCAAAGAGCCCAAAGGTCACGGTACGGGCCAGTGGATCGAGAGTACGAAGCTGCCTGAAGGCGCGTCCGTCGTGATCCTCGAAGACGTCGTGACGACCGGTGCCTCGACGCTCAAAGCGATCGAGCGCGCTCGCCTGGCCGGGTTCAAAGTCCTTCATGCGATTGGGCTCGTCGACCGTCTCGAGGGTGGCCGCGAGGCCGTCGAGGCCGAGTGCCCGCTCACGACGCTGTTCACGCGCCGCGACTTCCTCCCCGACAAGTAAATGATTCGCGCAGTCCTCCTCGCCATCACGTTCGTCACCGCGCTTGGCGCGTGCGCATCTGCGCCGCCACCGGTGCGGCTCGTCGAGGATTGGCCCGCGCAACCGGGCGACTACGAGGACACAACGGAAGCGTGGACGCGCAAGACATCGCTGCGTGGCCAGTACCAAGAGGTGCTCGAGCTCGCGGCAACGTTCAAGTCTCCTGAATGGCGCGCCGCCCGTGCCGCGCGCGATGCCTCGTATCGTCGGCTCGAAGGCTCGGCACGCGACGCGTTCATCGGCGTGGCCAAGGCCGAAGCGGCCGGCCCGTACGAGATCGAGCTGATGGTGACGACGTGGGACCGCCGAGAAAACGATCTCGACCGCGGCGACCGCAGCGTCTGGCGCGTCGTCCTCGTCGACGAGAAGGGGAACGAAATCCCGCCGCTCGAGATCATCAAAGATCGCCGTCCCGCGTTCACGGTGCGCGCAGATTTCCCCGCGCTCGGTGACTTCGCGACGCCGTACATCGCTCGCTTCCCGCGGACGACGCCGCTGCTTGGCCCCGGCGTCAAATCGCTGCGGCTGCGCCTGTTCGGTGCACGCGGCGGCGTCGAAGTGGTCTGGAACGCGCCGTAACGCGGCTCTAGCGCGGCGGCTTCTTCTTGTCTTTGTTGCCGAAGACGCGACCCCAGAAGCTCGTCGGCTCGTAGCCCTCGTCGAGGTCTTCGAACGACTCGAACTTCGGTACCTGTGACGTGCCGCCCTCGGCGCGCTTGAAGAATGCTTCTTCGTCGGCGGAGAACGCGACGGCATCGCGCCGGACGGTCGCAACGTCGAGCTCTTTGCTCGCCGACGCGGCATCTCCGGGGGCGGGTGTCGTGGTCGTCTTCGCAACGGCCGCCGATACCGCGGTGTGCGCGGCCGCCAAATCGTTGACGAGGATGGACGGCTCGAGCTCGATCTTCTCCTGGACGCCCGTTCGAACGCGGCGATCGCCAATCTCGCCGGTCGTCTCTTTGATCGGCGGACCATCGTGTGCGGGCTCGGGGGCGCGCATCGCGCGGGCGCGTGCGGCGACGCGGGCGGTGTCGGCGACGGCGATGGTCGCGCGAATGACGCCGTCGGACGGCTCGTCGTCGGTCTCCTCGGGGGTCGCATCGTCGCGGCCGGCCGATGACGCGCTAACGGCGGGCGTCGTCGACGCAACGGCCGATGAAGGCGCGTTCTCGCTGATGATGACGCGTGGTGAGGCGGTGACCCTCGCCGTATCGCGCGTGCGGTCGACGGTGACTACGTCGCTGACGGCGACGCTCGTGTGTCCCGCCTCCGAGACGGTGACGGGGTCGGTGATGAGGGCCTCGGCGCGAACGAACGGGCGGGTGAGCGCGTCGTCGGCGTTACTGCTGCGATGGGGAAGGGTGGTGGCGCCAGACGTCGGGATGACGCCGCGAGCGGTGTCGCCGGTCATCGGAACGGCGACGAAGTCGGGGTCGGTGTCGCGGGGCGTCGGTGTCGCGATCCCGCGCTCGGTGGGCTTGGTCGTCGGCGTGGCGACGAGACGGCTGGCAGCGGCGTCGGTGGTCGGTGTGGCGACGAGCCGGCTGGCAGCGGCGTCAGGCGCGGAGGGCGCGATGATGCCGCGGTCCGTATCGTGAGTCGCCGGTGTCGCGATGATGCCGCGCACCGTATCCCCGCTCATCGAGACGTCGGCCTTGGTCGTTGGCGTCGCGACGAGACGTGCGGCGGCGGCATCGACTTCACTGGGCGGCGTCGTGAGAAACGCCGGTTCGGCGGGCGCGGC
>CBHWBX010000365.1:0-4859 GCA_966111935.1 uncultured Gemmatimonadaceae bacterium | reverse complement strand
CGCGCGCGCGGCCGGCCGACTCAGCCTCGACGAGGTGCGACACCCCCTCGCGACGTCGGTCCTCCCGCGTCTCGCCGGCGAGGGGGTGATCCACGTCCCGGCCGCCGGCCTCGCCGAGGGCGGGACGGTCCAGTTCGCCGGACAGATCTGGGACCAGATCTCCGCGGCGCGGGCGGAGGTGACGAACGTCCTACGGCAGACCGGTGAGCACGCCGGTACTGTTGCGGAGCGCCACCAAAGTGTAGCGGGACCGGCCTCGTCCGGACCGACGGCCGGCGGCAGTGTGCTCGAAGCGCGTGGACTGGTAAAGACTTACCGTCGTCGAAAAGTCGTCAACGATGTGGCCCTGAGCTTGCAACAGGGAGAGATTGTCGGACTGCTGGGCCCGAATGGCGCGGGGAAGACGACGACGTTTTACATGATCGTCGGGTTGATTCAACCGCAGTCGGGCCGGATCGTGTTGGATGGCACCGACATCACATCGATGCCGATGTACAAGCGGGCGCGGAAGGGCATCGGCTACCTGTCTCAGGAACCGTCGATCTTCCGGAAGCTGTCGGTCGAAGACAACATCCTGGCGATCCTCGAGACGCTGGATCTGTCGGCGAGTGAACGGCGAGCCCGTCTGGAGACGTTGCTCGATGAATTGAGCATCAAGCACCTTCGGAATAGCAAAGCCTTCGCGTTGTCGGGCGGCGAGCGTCGTCGTCTGGAGATCACGAGGGCGCTGGTGACCCAACCGAAGTTCATGATGTTGGATGAGCCGTTCGCGGGGGTCGATCCGATCGCCGTGCACGACATTCAGCAGATCGTCGCCGACCTGCGCCATCGCGGCATCGGCGTGTTGATCAGCGATCACAATGTGGAGCAGACGCTCGACATCGTCGATCGCGCGTACATCATGTTCGACGGGCAGGTCAAGGTTTCCGGCACCGTCCGGGAGCTGGTGTTCGATGATACCGTAGCCGACATCTACCTCGGTCCGACGCTCACCGCGCGCCTGCGTGCGCGCTTCGCGGCGGACGACGATGCCTCGCCTGAACGTTCTACCGCAGCACCATCGGGAGCACCGAACGTCTCATGAAAGCTGGTCTTTCCCAGAGCACGCAGCTAAAGCAGGAGCTCAAGATCAATCCGCGCCTGTACCAGGCGATGGACCTGCTCTACATGCCGCTTCTGGACCTGCAGCAGCACCTCAAGCAGGAGCTTTTGAATAATCCCTTCCTCGACATGGTCGAGCCCGAGGAAGAGGAAGAAGAGAACGAGGAGGAGACGACCGAGGCGGAAGCCACGGCCGAGCCGGAAGAAAAGCAGAACAACGACGAGATCGACTGGGAAGAGATCCTCCTCGACGGCTTCGACGCCGGCGGTCGCCGCGAAGAGCACGAAGAAAAGGAGTACTACGAGCCGGTGACGGTCGACAGCCGCAACCTGTCCGACCACCTCATCGACCAGATCACGCTCCTCGATCTCTCGCCGCGCCAGCAGTTCCTCGCCGACGAGTTCGTCGGGAACATCAACGAGGACGGCTATCTCGCCTGTCCGATCGATCAGGTGATGCAGAGCGTCAACGACGAGGTGATCCGCGCCGCCGAAGCGGCCGACCGCGACGTCGACGATCTGCCGCTGTACACGCTGACCGAGGTCGAGGAGATGCTGCGCATCATCCAGAACCTCGATCCGCCGGGCGTCGGCGCACGCGACCTGCGCGAGTGCCTGATGCTCCAGCTCCGCGAAGCGGGCCTCGAGCAGTCGGTGCCGTTCCGCCTGGTTCGCGATTGCTTCGACGAGTTGATCAACCATCGGTGGAGCGAGATCTCGAAGCGATTCGGCATCTCCCCGAGCGACGTCCAAAAGGCCGCCGACGAGATCAAGAAGCTCGATCCGAAGCCGGGCTTGATGTACTCGGACGCGAGCGACAACTACATCATCCCCGACCTGATCGTCGAGAAGATCGACGGCCGCTATCACGTCTTCCTCAACGACGCCAATCTCCCGCGCCTCAAGCTGAGCCGCGCCTATCAGGAGATCGCGCGCGACAAGAAGAAGTTCGAGGGCGAGTCGAAGGAGTTCATCTCGTCGAAGCTCAACTCGGCGAACTGGATGATCCAGGCGATCGAGCAGCGCCGCCAGACGATGCTCAAGGTCATGAACTACATCGTCGACCGGCAGCGCGACTTCTTCGAGAAGGGCGTCCAGCACCTCAAGCCGCTCACGCTGCGCGAGGTGGCCGAGGTGATCAACATGCACGAGAGCACCGTCAGCCGCGTCACGAACGAGAAGTTCGTCCAGACGCCGCGCGGCGTGCTCCCGCTCAAGTTCTTCTTCTCGTCGGGCCTCTCGACGACGCAGGGCGAAGACGTCTCGGCGCGCGGCATCAAGGCGCAGATCGAGAAGCTCGTTGCCGAGGAAGATCCGAAGCATCCGCTCACCGACCAGGCGATCGTGAACATCCTCAAGGAAGGCGGGGTTCAGATCGCGCGCCGCACGGTCGCGAAGTATCGCGACCAGCTCGGAGTCCTGTCGGCACGCATGCGCAAGCGCGTATGAGCGGAACCGGAACGCGCCCCGTGGAGTCCGTCCTCACCCCGCTCACCGCTCGCACCACGCCACAGGCGATAGACGTCTCCGTGCTCGTCCCCGCGAAGGACGAGGCGGAGAACCTGCCGCTGTTCATGGAGCAGGCGGCGGCGGCGTTCGCCGGCTCGCCGCATCGCTTCGAGGTCATCGTCATCGACGACGGCAGCGTCGATCGGACCTGGGCGGTGCTCCAGGAGCTCGCGACCCAGTACTCGTTTCTGCGCCTCGCACGCCATCGCGCGAAGCGCGGAATCGCCGATGCGTTGCGCACCGGTTACCTCGCGGCGCGCGGCGATGTCCTCGTGTTCTATCCGGCCGACCTCCAGTTCAAGCCGGAGGACATTCCGCGCCTCACCGCGCCGATTCTCGCCGGTGAAGCGGACATGGTCACCGGATTCAAGGAAGGGAAGTACGAGAAGGCGTTCGTGTCGCGGATCTACAATGGTCTGAGCCGGATGCTCTTCCATGTGCCGGTGAAGGATCTCAACTCGGTGAAGGCCTACCGCCGCGAGATCATGGACATCCTGCCGGTCCGTCCCGACTGGCACCGCTACATGATCGTCATCGCCGCGGCGCAGGGGTTCACGGTCACCGAGATCCCGGTGCCGCTCTACCCGCGCAACGCGGGGAAGTCGAAGTTCGGCCTGTCGCGCATCCCCGTCGGGGTGCTCGACATGCTGTCCGTGTGGTTCGAGCTGCGCTTCGGGCAGAAGCCGCTGCTCCTGTTCGGCATGCTCGGCCTCGGGATCGTCGCGGTGAGCGTGCTCGCCGCGCTCGTGCTGCTGCTGACGAGCGCCGGCGTGCGGTCGCTCTGGATGCTGATCGAAACGGCCCTCATCCTCGGCAGCCTCCTCTTCGCCACCGGCCTGCTCGGCGAGATGATCGCCGGCCAGCGGGCACAAATCCGCGAGTTGCGGCGCCAGCTCGACGAGCTGGCCGCTGATCGTATTAGAGATCGTTAATACATGAAAGTTCTTTTCCTGACGCATTCATTTCCGCGTCGTCCCGGGGATGCGCCCGGCTCGTTCGTCCTGCGACTCGCCACGGCGCTCCGTGACGAAGGCGTCGAGACTCGCGTCGTCGCCCCCGCGGCCCCCGGCCTCGAGGCGCACGACCGCCTCGACGATGTCGACGTCGAGCGCTTCCGCTATGCGCCGCGCCGCTACGAGACGCTCGCCTACACCGGCAACATGGCGCAGCAGTTCCAGAACTCCTGGAGCGCCCGCGTCACGATGGTCGGCTTCCTAGGCGCCGAGTTCCGCTCGGCAGTGCGCGCGCGCCGCGAGTTCGAGCCGGATCTCGTGCACGCGCACTGGTGGTTCCCGAATGGACTCGTCGGCACGTGGCTCAGCCGCATGGCTCACAAGCCGCTCGTCACGACGCTGCACGGCACCGACGTCCGCCTCGCGCGTGCAGTCGCCTTCTCGCGCCCGGCCTTCCGGCACGTGATGACGAATTCCGCCGCCGTGACCGCGGTCTCGCGCTGGCTCGCCAACGAGGCGCAGGAAGTCGTGTCGGCGCCGGCGCCGATCGTCGCGCCCATGCCCGTAGCCACCGAGCTGTTCTCGCCCGGCGGTGAGCGGCACAAGGACCGCCTGCTGTTCGTCGGCCGCCTCAATAAACAGAAGGGGATCGAGCTCCTGCTGCACGCGCTCAGCCGCATCCCCGACACGTCGCTCAGCCTCGACGTCGTCGGCGACGGCGACGATCGCCAGACCCTCGTCGATCTGGCCGGGGCGCTCGGGATCGCCGATCGGGTGCGCTGGCACGGAGCGCTGCCGCAGCCCAAGCTCGCGGACTTTTACCGCCGGGCCACGGCGCTCGTCGTACCCTCGGTCGGCGAGGGACTCGGACTCGTCGCGGTGGAAGCGCAGCTCTGCGAGACGCCCGTCGTGGCGTTCGATTCGGGCGGGCTGCCGGACATCGTGCAACACGACCGCACCGGTGTACTGGTGAAGGACGTGGACGCCGGGGCGCTCGCCGCCGCGCTGATTACACTTCTACAGCGCGACGATCGCGGTGCATCCCTCGGTGCCGCGGCGCGGTTGCACGCTCTCGCCACTTTCGCCCCCGAGTCGGTTGCCCGACGCTACGCCGACATCTACCGCAGCGCCATCGCGAGCTCGCCGAAATAAACTGATCACCGCCGCGAAGATCGTTCTCGCGGCGGTGGTCGTGTGGTTCATCGTCCGGAGCTTCGCCGACCAGTGGGTGAAGTTCCGCAGCACGCCCCTCACCGTCGAGCCGCGGTGGGGGATGATCGTGCTCTCGGCCGCGAT
>CBHWBX010000364.1:0-4887 GCA_966111935.1 uncultured Gemmatimonadaceae bacterium | reverse complement strand
GGGCGCCGGCGCGCTCGTCGGCGCCGGCTTCGAGCGCACACTCAACAACAGCTTTTCCCTTACGACCGGGCTTGCCGCCGTCCGGGCGTCGATGAACGCGTATCGCCTCGAGAGCGTCGGTCAGCTCCCCGACCGCAGCCACTACTGGACGACCTCGATGCGTTTCATGCTCGGCATCAGCTACAACCGCACGAGCATGATTCGCCCCGGCGGCGCCGCGTCGAAGTCGCTGCGTTAGGCCTGATGGACCGTCGTCCCACCGACGACGGTCCGCACGATCGCGATGTCCTTGATGTGATCCGCCTTCACCGTGTGCGGATCCTCGGCGAGCATCACGAAGTCGGCGAGCTTGCCCTCGGTGATCGATCCCTTGATCGCCTCTTCGTGCGATGCATACGCGCCGTTGAGCGTGTTCACGCGAATCGCCTCGTCCACCGTGATGCGCTGGTTCGCGCCCCACGTCGTGCCGTCCCACCCGGTGCGCGTCACCATCCCCTGAATTCCCATCAGCGGCGCGAACGGTCCCGGTGAGAAGTCCGAGCCCGCCGCGGCGTGGATGCCGGCGTCGAGCATCGTGCGGTATGCCATCGACCGCTTCATGAGCTCTTCGCCGTAGAACGGGAATTTGTCGGTGTTGTAGTAGGCGTAGGTCGTAAACATCGCCGGTACCGCGCCGACGGCCTTCATGCGCCGCACGAGATCGTCGTTGATCAGTGTGCAGTGGGTGATCTTCGGACGCGCATCGGCGTCCGGAACCAGCTTCTGCGCCCGCTCGATCGCCGTGAGATACATGTCGATCGCGACGTCGCCGTTGGCGTGGCAATTCACCTGAATGCCGGCGCGGTGCATCCGCTCGACCCAGGCGTTGAGATCGTCCTGCGTCTCGGTGACGTTGCCGGTATACGGCGGTGTGATCCCCGGGTACGGCTTGCTGAGCGCCATCGTCCGCTCGGAGAACGAGCCGTCCACCGTGTGCTCCGACGTCGCGCCCATCCGGATCCACTCGTCGCCGAAGCCGGTGCGAATCCCGCTCGCGACCATCGCATCGAGCACGCGCCCGTTCGCCTCGTAGCTCACGCGATGGTGCAGATCGCCGCGCTCGCGGACGTCCTGGATCGCCGAGAGATCTCCGCCCTCGTGGTGTACGCTCGTGAGCCCGTAGCGTACGAACTGCTTCGAGATGTGCGCGATCCCGTCGCGCTCGCGCTTCGCCGTCTGCTCGGGCGTGTAGGTCGGCCGCCTTCCGGCACGCGCCATCGCACTGCGCGCGCGATCCGTCACTCGTCCGTTGAGATCTCCGTCGCCGTCGCGATCGAAGGTGCCGCCGGGCGGGTTCGGTGTGTCGCGCGTGATCCCCGCGAGCTCGAGCGCCTTGCTGTTGTAGAACGACGTGTGCCCGCCGCGATGCTGCACGACCACCGGATGCTCGGTCGAGACGCGGTCGAGATCGTGGCGATTGAGCGGGCGCTTGTCCTTGAGCTTCGTATCGTCGTGGAAATAGCCCTCGACCCACATCCCCGGCGGCGTCTGCGCCGCCTTCGCGCGCAGCTTCTCGACGATGCTGTCGATGCTCACGAACTCGACCTCGAACGGATTCCCGACGAGGACCTCGTAGAGGAGCGTCGTTCCACCGGCGTGGTTATGACAGTCGATGAACCCCGGCACGATCGTCATCTGTTTCGCGTCGATCGTCTGCGTCCGGCGCGTCGCGAGCGGGCGAACCTGGGCGCTGCTTCCCACCGCGACGAACCGCCCGTCCTTGATCGCGAACGCCTCGGCGCGCGGCTTCGCCGCATCGATCGTGTAGACCTTCGCGTTGTAGACGACCAGATCCGGCTCGGGCGGCAGCACGATCAGCGCGACGAGTCCGCGAAGCCAGCGCGGTGACGCCAGTCCGGCGAAACCGGCGGCCGTGAGCCCCATGAACTCGCGAAGGTTTTGGGAAACGGACACGGGAGCAATCCTGTGAGATCGGGAGGTCAATCATGCGGCCACGACGAGGGGATCGGCAAGCGGGCATGCGCCCGGTCTGCAGATTGCTTCCGCGCCAATCCCCCGAACAGCGGAAGGTCGACCATGCACCATCGCTCAGCAATTGGCCTCGTACTGGCCGTGGCCGCCGCGGCTGCATGCAAGCACAAGCCGCCCGTCTACACCGCAAGCCCGCCGATTCCAATGTCCACCGCCGGCTGGGAGCTGGCCCCGAACACCGGCGACGGCATGTGGATCGACGTCGTCAACGGCTTCTGGATGGACACGTCCGGCGTCATCTGGCTCGGCGGACGCGGCGGCCGATTGTTGGATCTCGATGCCGCCGTCGTCGGCGCGATGACGAATGCGAACATCATGGCGCACGTCGCGGCCGGTGATTCGCTCGAGATCGCGCTCTCGCGCGCCGGCGCCGCGCGGGCGCAGAATCCGGCGGTGCGCGCCTTCGCGAACCGCATGGTGAACGAGCATACCCAGCATCTACAGATGGGCCGACAGTTCGCAACGCAGGCCGGCATCACGCCGATGCTCGCGACGCCGGACACCGGCGATGCTCGGATGGCGACGCGAATGCTGAACGGACTGTCGCGCGACGCGCAATCGGACTACGACCGCGCGCTCATGCGCGACGAGGTGATGATGCACCAACACATGCTGCGCGATCTCGAGACGTTGCGGCCGCAGGCGAGCGGCGCGACGCGCGAATTCGTCGATCAAACGCTGCCGGTCGTGCGCAAGCACCTCACCGACGCGCAGGCGGTATGGCGCGACGTCGGCGGCGGTGTGAACACGCGACCGTGAGGCAACCGATCAACGCGGTGCGATCGTCGTCGTGCCGCCGGGACGGAGCGTGAAACTGGTGGGTGTCCCGCATGGCACCCGGCAGGCGAGGTACACAGAATCTCGCACGAGCAGGACGCGATACGTTCCGGCGCGTACGGCGGCATGCGTCCCACCTGAATCCGCGAGCACCCGCGTCATCTCGGCGACCGAGCGCGGTACGACCGCGTAGCGGCTCGTCGAATCACCATGGATGACGAGTGTCGCCACCCCGCCGTTCGGCCGCGTCGCGGCGCGCGACACGACGGGCAGTATGCGCAGATCGTACGGCGCCGCCGAATCGGCGCTCATCGACGCCGTGAACACGTACGTCCCCGTTGTCGCGAACCGGGCGCGCAGGAACGACGCGTCTACCGCCGCCGCGTTCTCCTTGAAGTATCCCGCCGCGCTCGCCGGGGACATCGAGAGATAGCTGCCCGCACTCGGCGACATGAATGCCTGGATCGAGTCGCCCGAGGCGGCGAAGACGAGCCAGCGCGTGAGTCGCTGGTCCGGAATGCCGCCGTCGCCGGCGGTTACGGCTCCCGACTCGTACACGCGCGCCGTGTCGGCGACGCACAACGCCGCGCCGATCGGAAAGCAGTCCGGAGAAGTGAGGTTCCGTGGCGCGCGATGAACTTCGTAGGCCGTGCCGAGTGTGTCGTCGTAATCGGTCGGCACGCCGATCGTACGGATGATCTCGTCGTCAGCCGTGGTGAACTTGTTCACGGCCATCGAGCACGAGGCGACCCCGACGGCGGCGACCGTCGCGATCGTCATCGACACTCCAAGCAGCGCAACGCGGAACGACCCAGACGCCATGCACGCTGCTATCTCACAACCCGCGCCAGCAGCTCTGGCATCGCATGGAGTTGGTCGATGTGATCCGGGGCGGAGTTTCCGGCGAAGCCCAGGATCTCGAGCTTTCCGCGTCCGGCCTCGCTCAGCTGCTGCATGCCGCGCGGTCCCCAGCGAAGCACCGGCTTGCGCTCCAACCCCAGTGCGGCGATCAGCCAGTCGGTCGTCTCGGTCGTGCTCGCGAACGTGCCCGGGAAGATCTCGGAGTGGCTGATCACGAAACGCTTGTCGCCGCGCATCGCCGCGCGCGCGAATTCGGCAAAGACGACAAGGCCGGTACTGTCGATCGCGCCACCCGCCGCGAGCGGCGTCGCGTCGGGGATGTACGACGTATGGATGCCGTCGAGCAGCAGCACGGCGTCTACGGTCGCGAAGTGCCGCGCATTCGAGAGAATGCTCCGGATCGCTCCGTATCCCGCCGAGAATCCGACGAGCGTGATCCGCCGCACACGCGCCGGTCGCTCTGGTGAGACCTCGCGCGCGACGCCGGCGACCAACGAATCGAAGACGGCGGGATCCGAGAACGGGCGCGCGTACGCGCCGGAGCCGGCGCCGAGATTGACTACCGCGGCAACCGTGCCGTTGTCGAGCGACGCCACCGCCTGCTCGGGCAGCCACGCCTCCCCGAGAAAGTGCACGACGAGATCGAATGCTTCGCGGTGCATCGTGCGCTCGGGAATCCAGACGTCGATCTTCTTTCCATTCGGGCCCGGGATGGTGCGGGCCACGCCGGCGATGTCCTTTCGAACGAGCCGCTCGTGTCGTCTCGTGTGCTCGACCATCGGCGACGGGTTCTGTGCTGCCGGAGCCGGTGCCGACGGCGGGGTCTGCGCTCGACCGACCGATGCGATGGTCGTCGTCGCGATGGTCAGGAGCGCTCGACGCATGATTCCTCGCTACAGATAGCTGAGCAGCGGCGAGTCGTGCGTCGCTTTCACGCGTGCGTACCAGCGACAGAGTGGGTAGAGCAGCACGACCACCAGGATCCAGGCAAGATATACCGTCGGCAGCGATGCGGGCCAACCGGGAGGCTGCCCGAACGGAAACTTGTCGATCGACGGCGAGCGGGTGACGATGCGGACATCGCCGTAGCGCACGATGGCCTCGATCGTGACCAGGAGATGAATCACGAGGACGTGCGCGAGGAAGTAGAACATCGGCACACGCCCGACGGTTACCACCGGCTTCATCGCGCGCGGCGTCCATCCGTCGAACAACCGG
>CBHWBX010000363.1:0-4896 GCA_966111935.1 uncultured Gemmatimonadaceae bacterium | reverse complement strand
TCGTCGGCGCCTGGTCCGCCGGAACGGGATCGCGCAGCCAGCTCGTCAACCCCGCGACCGAGGAAGTCCTCGCCGAGGTCTCGAGCGGCGGCCATGACCTTGCCGGTGCCTTCAAGTTCGCGCGCGAAACCGGTGCGGCAGCGCTTGCCGGCCTGACCTTCGCCCAGCGCGGCGCGCTCCTCGCGGGCCTTGCCAAGGCCATCCACGGCGCACGGGAAGAGCTCATCTCGCTCGCTGTCGCCAACGGCGGCAACACGCGCAGCGATGCCAAGTTCGACATCGACGGCGGCGCGGTCACGCTCTCGTACTACGCGGAGCTCGGTAACCGCCTCGGTAACGTCCAGCTCCTCGCCGACGGCGAGCCGATCCAGGTCGGCCGCACGGCGCGCATGGGCGGCCAGCACGTGTGGGCTCGTCGCCGCGGCGTCGCGATCCACATCAACGCGTTCAACTTCCCGGCGTGGGGCACGTGCGAAAAGCTCGCGTGCGCCCTCCTCGCGGGCATGCCGACGATCACGAAGCCGGCGACGGCGACGTCGCTCGTCGCGCACCGCCTCGCCCAATTGTTCGAGCCGCTCCTGCCGCCGGGCGTTCTGCAAACGCTCATCGGTCCCGCTGGCAACCTCCTCGACCACGTGCGCGCCGGCGATGTCGTCGCGTTCACCGGTGGCTCGTCGACAGCGCGCTCGCTGCGCACGCACAAGGCGATCGTCGAGCACGGTGTTCGCCTCAACGTCGAGGCGGACTCCCTCAACGCGGCCGTGCTCGGTCCCGACATCGACCTCTCGAGCGAAGCGGGCCAGTTGTTCCTCGTCGATGTCGTGCGCGACATGACGCAGAAGACGGGCCAGAAGTGCACGGCGATTCGCCGCGTGCTCGTGCCCGAAGCGCGCTTTGCCGAGGTCTGCGACCTCATGAAGGAACGACTTGGCTCGCTCGTCGTCGGTGACCCGTCGCGCGAAGAAGTGCGCATGGGTCCGGTCGCGACGGCTGCGCAACGCGACGACGTGAAGAAGGGCATCGAGCGCCTCGCGGCCGCCACAGACAGCGTCTTCGGCGGCACGGGCGAGGTGACGCCCGTCGGCATTCCTGCGGGCAAAGGCTTCTTCGTCGGTCCCGTCGTGCGTTCGACGAACGACCCGATGGGCTGCGCGCCGCTCAACGAGCACGAAGTATTCGGTCCGGTAACGACGGTTGCGCCGTACAACGGCGACGCGGCGTTCGCGGCCGCGTTCATCGCGCGTGGCGAAGGCTGCCTCGTGTCGAGCGCGTACTCCGATGACCGCGACTGGGTCGCCAATTTCGTGACGGCCGCCGCCCCATGGGCGGGCCGGCTCTACCTCGGCTCGTCGAAGATGGCGTCGCAGTCGCCCGGCCCTGGCACCGTGCTGCCGTCGCTGCTCCACGGCGGTCCCGGTCGCGCCGGTGGCGGCGAAGAGCTCGGCGGGGAGCGCGGCCTGTACTTCTACATGCAGCGCACCGCCCTCGAAGGTGATGCGAGCGTCCTGAAGTCGTTGCTCGGCTAATGCTGCGTCACGCGGCGACCGCGGCCGCCATTGTCGTGATCAGTCTCGTGATCACGCTGTTCTTCTCGTCGCGAACGGGCAAGCTGCCGCCGACGCAGCAGGTCGACGTGCGCGAAACGAGCGCCGCATTCAAGCAATGCGACGACACGCTTGTCCGTCTCAATGCCGACATCGCCGACGCGCTCACCGACGAAGCGCATCGGAACGACCGGCTCGCGCAGCTGATGTCGAAGGCCGAGACGCAGTGTACGAAGGCCGAGTTCGCCATCCGCGAAACACTCGCGGCGAAACCCGGCAATAAGCGCCTGATGCAGATGCGCGAGCGAAACGCACTCGGCCAACAGTGGCTGCGTCAGCTGTCGGTCGCGATCGCCGCGTATCAAGTGGCCGCGAAGTCTGGCTCCGCGTCTCAAGAGCTCGCGGCGCTGCAGAAGCTCCTGCAGTAACGTCAGCGTCGCGGAACACGGCCTCTACCCGGCCCGGTCAACTGAGGATGCATCCAGCTCGTCGACGCACACGCTGACGAACCTTCTCCTTGCTCGCAAATTTCGTGCGCTGGACGACGCGCAGTTCACGCACATATCGACCGTGATGTCGGCGTAGCGGTTGCACTCGGCGGCCGGGACTTCGTTTGAAGTGCGCGCGAAAAGATTTTAGCGCGACCGTGCAATTCGAGTTTGTTCACGGTGTATCCGCACGGTCACGCATCACGAGCGCGAGCGATTCCCACAACGAGAACAGAAGGAACATATGCGGAAGAATGGACGTGGTAGTTGGTTATTGGCCGCCGTCGTGGCGATGGGTCCACTCGTCGGATGCGCAAGCGACGACTCTGACCACGATTTGCCAGAGCAAAGTGATGTGCTCGCGAAAGATGATCTGCTTGTCGCGATCCCACGAAATTCTGATGCGGCGGAGATCGTCAAGCGCACCGCCGAGGTCCGGCGATTGGGACTCGGCACGAGCGAGCTGACGAAGACGTCAGCGTTGCGCAGCGCGCCGGCAACGGATTTCTATTTGGCGATCCGAAAGAGCTCGCTCGAAGAGAAGTGGTTCTGGTCCGTCTATCTGAAGGAACTGCAGCCGTTCGGTCCGTCGCCGGGCACGCTTGGCACCCGCGTCGTGCGGTTCCGCGTGCAGAACGACAAGCTCTACGTGTTCGACGCCGACGATCGGAAGGCAACGAGCGACGTGTTCTCCCCCGACCTGATCATCGACGCGTTCCCGATCGTCAACAGTGGTGCATTCAACTCGCTGCCCGGTTCGGGCGGCTACGTGCTGATCGATCCAGCCGCTGGCCTCAATCGCTTCGGCGCGCTTGCCGATATGTATGGCGATAGTACGTACGGCGGCGCGGTCAAGCTCGAGACAGAGCTGTCGTTCGTGCAGCGCTTCCGACCGGCGCAGGACGGCGGCAGTTTCGAGCAGACGTTCACGGCGTACGCCGATCAGCCGATCGGAATTCCCGGAGACGTCGATCACAATGACTATCGAATCGCGGCCACCGTCGGCGTGAGCCTACGCAAGTACACCGAGTCCGCGAGCTATGCCGAGGTGCCCGCGCCCGCGCAAGATCATTACTTCACGGCCGAGCCCATCAACGTCCCGAACACGGGCACGGCGAAGATCCTCGCGTCGCACTGGGGGTTCAAGCCCGGGATGCAACCGATCAAGTGGGCGATCGGTCCCGAGCTCTTGGATATCGCGGCGGACCCGTCGCTTGGCGGCGCTGATCTGGTGAAGGCCGTCAAGGACGGCATCGAGTCGTGGAACGCGGTCTTCGGCTATCAGGTGTTCAGCGCCAACCTCGCGAGCACGAGTGACTCGTTCGCGGACGATCACGTGAACTACTTCATCGTCGACCCGGACCCGAGCAAGGGCTACGCGTACGCAGACTGGCGTACGAATCCGAACACGGGCGAAATCCGCGGGGCGAGCGTGTATTTCAGCGCCGCGTTCTTCTCGCCGATGCCCGACGATGAAGCGCCCGCCGCAGGCGGTAACGGCCTCACGCGTCCGGGCTCCAAAGCGAAGGTGCAGCGTGCGGGCCTCGTGTGGCAGGGTCAAGACTCGGCGCCGTCGTGCGTGATCTGGGCCCCGTCCTTCGAGGAGCGCTTGCGCGTGCTTGGCGACGGCTCGACTCAGCTGACCGGCAAGCAAAAGCTCGAGGCTTACATTCAAGAGGTGGTGGCGCACGAGATCGGGCACACGCTCGGCCTGCGTCATAACTTCAAGGGCTCGCTCGTGCCACCGACGTCGTCGCTGATGGACTACAACACACTCGACGCAGCGCTCGCCCAACATACGCCGGGCACGTATGACACCGATGCGATCCGCTACCTCTACGGTATGTCGCCCAATCTCCCGGCGCAGCCGTTCTGCACCGACGAGGCGACGTCTGTCGATCCGAACTGCGTACGCTTCGACGATCCATCGCCGCAGCCGCTGTACGACTACCAGATCCCGCTCTATCAGCTGATCGTGAGCCTTGCCGTCGACGGCTATGTCCCGCTCGATCTTGCACAGCTCTACTTCTCCTATTACGGCACCGAAATGCTCGCGTACGCGCGCGCCGGATCACCGGCCGAGGCGGCAGCGTCTTGGCAGGCGGCCCTGGACGGAGTTCGCGCTCCGATCGACCCCGCGATTTTGTCGAGCGCGCCATCCTACGGTGGCGCCGCCGACGCGATCAGCGCGTTCGTCTACCGCGAGCTCTTCATCGCCCCGAGCGGCGCGAATACGACGCCCGTGACGGATGCGGCGGTGCTCTCGCAGATCGCGACGGACGGCAAGAACATCCTGCTCAACCTCGACGGCGTTCGCAGCCATGCCACGCGTCGCGTTGTCATCGATGCACTCAAGCGTGCGCAGAATGCCGACGCGCTCGTCGCGCTCACAAGCGCGCGCGCAACGCTGGCCGCGGGCCTCGGCGCACTCTCGCCGGTCGAGCAGGCGCTGACGCGCGACCTGATCGCACGCATCGATGCGGCGACGTCGCCGTACTTCGACTGAGCTAACGCTTCTCGAGGATCGCGACCAGCACGTCATGCTTGTTGTGGCGCGCAGCATCGATTGGCGATGAGCCCTTGGGAATCGTCGGGTCCGCGCCGGCCGCCATCAGCTCCTTCGCCACATCGATCGCATTCACGAACGCGCACGTGCCGAGCGGCGTGACCTTCGCGAACGGCGCCTTCGCGATCACGTTGGGATCGGCGCCCGCTTCGAGGAGCGCGCGCACGGCCGCGAGGTTCTTCGCGAACGCGGCGATGTGCAATGGCGTGAAGCCATCGGGCGACCACGCGTCATGCGGCGGCAGGTTCTTCGACTCGCCGATGAGGATGCGGTCCCACTCGTCGAGCGGCGGATCGGC
>CBHWBX010000362.1:0-4902 GCA_966111935.1 uncultured Gemmatimonadaceae bacterium | reverse complement strand
GGGCTTCACCGTGAACGACGCCCCCACCCCGTTGCCGATCGCGTGGATGTCGAGGCCGTTGATCGGCAGGACGTTGCCCTGCCGGTCGCGCAGCTCGTGGGCGCTGTAGTCGAGCACGCGATCGATCACATAGAGTCCGGGCAGCGACTGCGCGCCGGCGTCGATGCCCGCGCTGCCGAGCAGCTTGTATCCGAGCTGCTGCTGCGCGGCGAGCGCGCGCCCTGCGAGCAGCAGCAGAGGAAGCCAACCACGCATGGTGGTGGTGTTTAATCGAGTCCCGCTGCCCCGGTGATGGGACCTTGGACTACGCGCCCGCCGGCCGCCCGACGATGAAGCCGAGCGTCGCGCCGATCACGCAGGCGATGACGCTGGCGACGGCGTAGAGCGCCGCCATCAGCGGCTGCCCGCCCATCGCGAGCCCGACCGTCTCCATGCTGAACGTCGAGAAGGTCGTGAACCCGCCGCAGAACCCGACGATCAGCGCCGGCCGCACGTTCGGGTGCGTCTGCGCGTTCATCATCAGTCCCGTGAGCATGCCGACGAGCAGCGACCCGACGACGTTCACGGTGAACGTCCCCGCCGGGAAGAGGTGCGTCGCGCGGTTCACCGAGCCGCCGATCCAGTAGCGCAGGATGCTCCCGAGCGCCCCGCCGATCGCCACTAAGAAAACACTCATTTAAATATTCTCATCTCGCCAATGAGCGGTTGCTGTACGCGCGCTCCTCGGTCACCTCGCGCACGACGAACGGCGCCAGCCAGCCGGGGATCGTCACCGCGTGGTGCACGTGCTCGAGCTCGACCTCGGCGAGCCACAGCCCCTGCCGGTCCACGAACTCGTCGATCTCCCAGACCACGTCCTGGTCGGGCACGAGGTAGCGCCGCTTCTGCACTCGCGCCCCCCGCGTGAGCGGCCAGACCGCGTCGAAGAACGCCTCGGTCGTCTCCTCCTCGATCTCCGTGCGCTGGAGCCCCGATCCGCTCTTCAGCGTCCGATAGTACGCGACGCCCGACTCCGACCGGCTCCGCCGGACCCGCTCGCGGATCCGCTCCCCCGGGATGTACCCCTGATCGAGCTCCAGCACCGGCGCCGACCGCACACGGTCCGGAAGCCCGTTGAGCAGGAATTTCCGCTCGATCTCGATGTCGAGATTCGATTTCGATCCAGCCATGCTCCATTGTAGTTCCCACGGCAAGCGGGCTCAACCAACACTTGCGGCATTGCCGTTGCGTAGCACCTCAGGCGAAATGCCCGCCCCGACTACCCAACGTAGCACCTTCGCGCCCCCGCCTCGACCGGAGGCGCTCGACGCGCTGCACCTGCGATTCGACGCCCTCGAGCGGTCCTCGGGTGCGCGCGCGCTCGCGGTCGCCGTCTACGACACCGAGACCCAGGCCAGCTTCCGCCGCGACGCCGAACGCTGGTTCCACGCCGCCAGCACGATCAAGGTCGCCATCCTCCTCGGCGTCTATGCCTCGATCCACAAGGGATGGCTGCTGCCGCATTCGCGGCTCCACGTCCGCAACCGCTTCCTGAGCGCCGTCGACGCACAGCCCTTTCGGGTCGCGGCCGATCGCGACGCGAATGCCGAAGTGCACGACGCGATCGGAAAGATGATGCGCATCTCCGAGCTCGCGCTGCACATGATCGCGACCAGCAGCAATCTTGCGACAAACCAGTTGCTCGACCTCGTCGGTCTCGACACCGTGCAGCGCGCGCTCGATGAGCTGCACATCGACGGCATCGACATCCGCCGCGGCGTCGAGGACGAGCGAGCCTTCGAACGCGCCATCAACAATCGCGTCACCGCCGACGGACTGGTGCAGCTCCTTCGCATCGTCGCCGAGGAGCGCGCGTTCTCGCCGGAGCTCTCACGCGAGATGCTCGACATCCTGCACGCGCAGGAGTTTCGCAACGGCATCCCGGCGCGACTCCCCGCGGCCGTGCGCGTCGCGCACAAGACGGGCGAGATCTCGACGATCGCGCACGACGCCGGCGTGGTCTATCCACCGAACCGGAAGCCGTACGTGATCGCGATTCTCACCGAATGGTCCCCCGACGCCTCCGGGCGGAAACAGACGATCGCCGAAGCATCGCAGGCGGTGTACGAGGTCCTCACCGTCGGGAGCGCGAGCCATGGGTGAAGCGCATCGCTTTCCGCTCGCCATCGTCGACGGGCTGCGCCTCGACAAGGCGCTGCGCGACGTGCTGCTCCCGGGCCGCACGGTCTACGACGTTCACGGCCACGCGCGCCGGCTCCCGCGCTACTTCTACGAGATTCCGTCGTGGGAGGCGGCGATGAACATCCAGCTCTCGCCGAACTTCGCGCTCTGGGAGTTCATCCAGACCGACGTCCGCGAGGCCGCCCCGCTGCGCGGTTTTCCGCGCTACGTGCCGTGCGCCGTAACGATGACCGCGCTCTGCCTCGAGCGGTTCCGCGAGGCGACGAACAATTTCGTGCACATCGCCGCCAACGGCGGCTATCGCTCGCCACGCCATTCGCTGAACGGCAACGCGACGCCGCACAGTTGGGGCACCGCGGTGAACATCTATCGCATCGGCGGCGTCTTCCTCGACGATCGCGAGTCGATCGAGCGCTACGCGGCGCTGGCGCGACAGACGCTCCCCGCCGCGTGGACGCGTCCCTTCGGCGCCGGCCAGGGGCAGACCGACGATCATCTGCACATCGACTTCGGCTTCGTGCTCTCGATGCCGCGCGGCGCGCCGGAAAACCATCTCGGCTTCGACGCCGAGCGTCGCGGCGAGATCGAGAGCACGCTCCACGATCTCGATGCGGAGCGGCGGGCGCCATGAGCACGCGTCACGCAGGCAAACCGGCGAAGGGCGAGCGCGTCGAGCGCCCGGTCGCGCTCGCCGCGGTCGGTCTCGAGGCGGAGTTCGCCGTCGTGCTCGACGGCCAGGCCGCGAAGCCCGAGGACGTCTTCGGCAGCCCGACGCGCATCGTCCGCCAGCCGATGATGCATCGCACCGGTCGCTCGTATCATCTCCCGACCGGCGGCGCGGTCTACTTCGACACCGGCGTGATCGAGCTCGCGACGCCGGTCATCGAGATCGACCGCGGATGCGCCGCGCGCGCCGGACGCTCGCTCTGGGAGAGCATTCGCTTCCTGCGCGGGGAGCTCGACGCCTGGCAGGAGCGCGAGGGCCACACGGTGCATCTCGCCGGCTTCAGCGCGCACTACAACGTGTCGTTCGAGCTTCCCGAGCACGAGCGCGGCACGAGCCGCACGGTGGAGAAGCTCGCGCTGCTGCTCACGCACGTGCTGCCCTTCCCCGTGATGCTGCTCGCAGCGAACCGCCGGTCGACGGGCGTCGGCGTGCGTCCGCGCGGCAATCGCATCGAGATCACCGCCGACGTCACCCCCGACGCCGCGCTGATGATCGCCACGGCGACGTTCATCATCGGCGTCGCCCGTGAGGTCATGACCTGGCCGTCGTTCGAGCTCGACGCGCTCGATGGACTCGACATCCCAGTCGTCCGCCAGTTCACCCCCGAGCCGCACAGCTCGCGCAAGGGATGGGTCGCGCGCTACTCGTCCTTCCCCGAGAATCCGTTCTGCGCCGACGTCGCCGAGCCACTCTGGCAGACGACGTCGAACGAGCTGCTCTCGACCCGCGCGATCGCCCGCCGCATCACCAGACATTTCTGGCCGTCGATCGAGCGCCTCGGCGATGCGCGCTCGCTGCGCCTCATCGACGGCGTCATGCGCGGCGAAACGCCGTCGCTGCTCGAGCAGGATGATCGCCCGGCCGCGTACGAGGCCGTCGGCCATCTGTGCACGTGGGCGAACCTCTTCCCCGTGCGCGCGCTCCCGCGCTCGCGCTACGAGCGCGTGTTCATTCGCGCGATCTCCGGACGGAAGCTCCGCGTCGACGGCGAGTGGTTTACTCCGGTCGGGATGCGCGGCTGGTCGCACGTCGTGTTTCGCCGCGACCGCGATCGCACCCGGCACGCCTTCTCCCTCGACTTCCTTCTGCGTCACCTCGAGGATTGGGAGGTCGGGCGGCGGACCGAGCGTCGGATACAGGATACACTTCGGCAGCGGCTGGCTCGCCGGCGGTAGCGGACCGATCCAGGAACCATCGGCGCGCGCACAAGGTTATCTTGATCAGAGCTTTGTAACCGACTCCGAGGTTTGCAGATGTCTTCGGTCACGACGCGCCGCTCGGCGGCGTTCCTGCTCGTCGTCGCGGCGCCGGCGCTTGCCGCGCAGAGCACACCCGCTGGGGTCACGCCGGCCCCCTCGACCGCCTCGACGAAGTGTCTCGTCGGGCACACCGCGATCCGCGCCGCCACGGGCGGCGCGATCGGCGCCTGGATCGGATTCGTCGCCGCGAAGATTCACTACAGCGACTGGAACGATGCGTCGCACACGTCGTCGGCGGCGCGCGGCCGCAATACGGCGACGCTCACCGGCGCGGCCCTCGGCATGATCGCTGGTGCGCTCTTCCGTCCGAGCTCCGCGTGCACGCCGCAGCTCAAGAGCACCGTGGAAGGCGTACGCATGAGCCGCGCGCCGATCACCGCCGCCGAGATCGAGAAGTCGGGCCTCAACGGCAACGTGTACGACCTGATCTACTCGCTGCGCCGCACCTGGCTCAATCTCCGCGGCGTCGACGCCCTCACCGAAGGCTACGAGACGCTGCGCCTCGAGGGCCAGGACATCACCCTCGCCGGCAAGCCGCGCCTCGCCGTCTATCTCGACAACGCCCGCCTCGAGTCGGTCGACGAGCTGCGCACCCTGTCGATCATCGGCGTCACGGCCGTGAAGTACTACGAAGCCGGCGAAGCCACCGTCCGCTGGGGAACGGGCAATACGCACGGCGCGATTCAGGTGGTGACGACACCGTAAGAGGAACGGGAGACGGGGAACGAGACACGG
>CBHWBX010000361.1:0-4912 GCA_966111935.1 uncultured Gemmatimonadaceae bacterium | reverse complement strand
AGAGGATCAACACCCCCACCCTTAGGGGCGGCTGATTGCTGTTGTGCTCGCGCCTTGGGGCGCGAGCCGCTTGTTCGGCGGCTGCGCCGCCTGCTGGATCGGGCGCTCCGCGCCCTGCCAAGGGCCTCGGGATATCTCCATCCCTAGCAGGCGGCGAAGCCGCCGATTCAGCAGGCCGACGCAGTCGGCCGATCATGCAGCGAGCGCCAGCGAGCGAACCAGCAGCTTCAAAGCCCCCCAACCCACCCTGCGACAAACGGCCCGGTCTATGCGTTTCCCCATGGCCAGATGGGGGGCCAAGAGTGAGTACCGCTGCCGTGCACCGTTACGCCGACATCATTGCCGGGGCCAGGGCCGTTCTCGAAGGAAACTGGCGCGAGGGCCGCAATCATTGCGGTCAGGAATTCGGCTACACGTGCCCGGACGCTAAGAAGTATCCTGATCAGTTCTTCTGGGATTCCTGCTTCCACGCGCTCGCATGGAGCCGATTCGATCCGAATCGAGCCATGCAGGAGCTGCGATCGCTCGCCGCGGCACAGCAGCCGTCCGGGCTGATCGGCCATACGATGTTCTGGAACGGGCCCTGTCGGCCCGCGCGTGCGTTCACGTACAACCTGCTCGAGCGGAATGCGACGCAGACGGCGACGATCCAGCCGCCGCTGCTCGCGTGGGTCTGGGCGGAAGTCGCCGATCGCGCGGGTGACGCGCGGTTCGCCGAGGAAGGGCGCATCGCGCTGACGCGCTATCACGAGTTCCTCGATCGCGAGCGCGCAGACACCGACGGACTGATCGGTATCCTCCAGCCGGACGAGACGGGGCTCGACGCGACGCCGGCGTACGATGAAGTGCTCGGGTGGCGGAGTCATCCGAAGCCGGGCTTCCTCGCCCTGCTCGCGTTCAATCGGCGCCGTGCGTTCGACTATCGACGCATCGTCGCCGACGGCGGCTTCCACGCGACGGACGTGCTCGTCAACAGTGCGTGGGTCCTCGGCTGGGAAGGTTTGGCGCGGCTCGGTGTCGCCGGCGCCGAGAGCCGCGCCGAGCAGCTCACGCGCTCGCTCGTGAAGCGGCTGTTCGATCTCAAGCGCGGCTTCTTCTTCGCCGACGGTCCGGGAGGCCAGCGCCTCAACGTGAGCACGTGGGCCGGTCTCGCCCCGCTTGCGCTGAAGCATCTGCCGGAAGAAGTGCGGAAGCTCGTCGCCGAAGATCATCTGCTCAATCCCGAGCGCTTCTGGCTTCAGTACCCGGTGCCGAGCACCGCGGCGACGGAGCCGACCTTCGTGCCGGGCGACGATCGCTTCCTGTGGATCGAGCGGTACTGGCGCGGACCGACCTGGTTGTTCACGACCTGGTTCATCGTGCGCGGACTGACGCTGCTCGGCCGCGACGCTGACGCAGCGCACCTCGTGGATCGCACGATGGCGCTCGTGCGCCGGTCGGGGTTCCGTGAGTACTACAATCCCCTCACCGGTGAAGGTCTCGGTGCACGCCGGTTTGGTGTGACGACGATAGTCGCCGAGTGCGCGGAGATGGCCGGCGACGCGTTCGCGGAGCATCGCGCGATCGCGTAACGATCGGCTGTACCGCGCGCGCACCGCCGGGTTCGTCGTATAATTGGCGGCATGCGTACTCGCCTGACTTTCCTCGCTGCGGCGCTTCTGCTCGGCGCCGCGTCCTGCCGCCACGCGTCGCCGCCGGCGCTCGGACCGATGCCGTGGGCCGTCGACAGCTCGCGCACCCAGGTCGTCGCCGACGGCGTGTCGCGGCGAATCATCAGATCGTCGAAGGGCCCGTGGACGATCAACGTCCTCTACGTCGATCTCGATCGGTGCAACTTCGCGCAAGCCGTGAAAGGCGCGGATACCGCGATCGGCCGATTCAAGACGACCGACTTGCTGGCGCGGCTGTCGACGCGTGAGAAGGTGATCGGCGGGGTGAACGCGGACTTCTTCAATCTGAAGGACGGCTCGCCGACGAACCTGCTCGTCGTGAACGGGCGCATGCTGTCGCCGCCGAACAACCAGCCGGTGCTCGCCTTCGATTCGGCGGGGACGCCGCGCATCGCGCGATTCACGCTCAGCAACGGCAGACTGTTTCCCTTCCATCCAAAGAACGCGGTCGGCGGGCGTCCGATCCTCGTCGTCGACAGCGCGATCGTCGACGGCGTCGACACGGAAGGCGCGGCGTCCTTTCGCGAGCGCAATCCACGGACGGCGGCAGGGATCGCGCGCGACGGGAAGCGTCTCATTCTCGCGGCGATCGACGGTCGGGAGTATCAGAACGCCGGCATGACGCTGCGGGAGACGGCGGAGCTGATGCTCGCGCTCGGCGCGCGCGACGCGATCAATCTCGACGGCGGTGGATCGACGACGTTCGTCTACGCCGATCCCGATTCGAGTGGACGGCTGCGCATCGCCAACCATCCGTCGGACAAGGAGGGCGAGCGCACCGTCGGTGACGCGCTGGCGATCGTGCATGGCTGCTCCGCGACGCGCTGAGCGGCGATCGTGAGCCTGCACATCGTCCTCGTCCATCCGGAGATCCACTGGAACACCGGCAATGCCGGGCGCACCTGCCTCGCCGTCGGTGCGACGCTGCATCTCATCGAGCCGCTCGGCTTCTCGCTCGACGAGCGTGAGGTGAAGCGCGCGGGGCTCGACTACTGGGCGCACGTCGACGTGCGCGTGTGGCCGAGCTGGGAGGCATTCGAGGGTGAGCTGCCGTCGCTCGGCGAGCCATACTTCTTCTCGACGAAGGCGACGCAGCTGTACTGGGACGCGCCGCTCGGCGAGCCGGAAGGCGTCGTGCTGGTTTTCGGACGCGAGACCGGCGGGCTGCCGGCGGAGCTGCACGAACGATATGCCCATAGGTTCGTCGCGATGCCGATCCGTTCGCCCCGCGTGCGATCGCTCAATCTTTCGACGAGCGTCGCACTCGGAGCGTACGAGGTCCTTCGACAGCGGCGGTCGCGCGCGCGTTAGCGCGCCGAGCCGGCCGGCGCGTCGAGCTCGGAGACGAGACCGTCGAGCTGCTCGAGCGTCTCGCGCATGCCACGCTCCATCCCCGATGCGATCACGCCGTCGAGGACTTCCTTCGACGGGAAGAGCTCGCGCTGGATGAAAAGGGTGCCTTCGGGGTGCGGCTCGTAGGTCGCGGTGATGATTCCCGCACCGGCATCGGGCATCGGCTCGAAGATCTGCGTGTAGACGACGCGCTGCCCGGGCACGACTTCCTGATAGACGCCGTTGAAGGCCATCGTCGGCTGACCGGACTTGCCGAAGACGTAGCGGTACTTGCCCCCGACGCGCACGTCGGCATCGCACTCATAGAGCTCGACGCCGAGCGAGCGCGGCGCCCACCAGCGGCGGAGGAGCTCGGGCTTGGTCATCGCATCGAAGACCGTCTGCGGGCGCGCGCGAAACACGCGCTGGATCACGAGCTCGCGATCGGACGCGCGCTCGAGGTCGGTGCGGCCGACGGCCGGCTGCTTACTTCCGTTTTCTGCGGCCATGCTTTGTCTCCCGATGTGGCGGCTCGAGCTCCTCGAGGATCTCGTCGAGCATGTCGAAGCGCACGTCCCAGATGCGACGATAGCGATCGAGCCAGTCGTGCAGCTCGCGGAGCGGCTTGGGGCTGAGCCGATACACGCGCTGCTGTGCCCGCGGCTCGACGCGCACCCATCCTGCCTCGCGGAGGATCTTGAGGTGCTTCGAGACCTGCGGCTGGTTGAGGTCGAGCCGGTCGCCGATCTCATTGACCGTGTGCTCCCCGGCGCGGAGGAGCTCAACGATCCGGAAGCGACTCGGCTCGGCGAGAGCAGCGAAGGATTCGACCATGAGCCGAATATACGCTAAATGGAATATTCCTGTCAAGGAATATTTTGACGCCAACGGTGACAGGGCTCTGACAACGTCAAGCCGATCGCGGCCTTAAGTTGGCCGCATGACCGCCTCTGCCATCCCCGAAGGACGCCGGCGCATCGATTCGGTCGACCTCGTGCGCGGGATCATCATGATCCTCATGGCGCTCGACCATACTCGCGACTACGTCGGCGACCTGCTGGCGTCGCCGACGAATCTCGCGACGACGACGGTGCCGTTCTTCTTCACGCGCTGGATCACCCACCTCTGCGCGCCGACCTTTTCGCTCCTCACCGGCGTCGGCGCGTATCTGATGCTCCGCCGGCGCACGCGGCGCGAGCTCGCGTTCTTTCTGTTCACGCGCGGACTCTGGCTGATCGTCCTCGAGCTCACCGTCGGACGGTTCTTCTGGCAGTTCAATGTCGACTATCAGTTCACGATCGTCACCGTGCTCTGGGCGCTCGGCCTGTCGATGATCGCGCTCTCCGCACTTGTCTTCCTACCGACGGCCGCCGTGGCGACGATCGCCGTCGCGATCATCGCCCGGCGCAATCTGTTCGACGGATTCAATCCGACATCGCCGCTGGCGCAGCTCGGATGGATGTTCGTGACGCGCCCCGGATTCGTCGTCGAGCGGCCAGGCTTCTCGTTCTTCATCGGCTATCCGGTGCTGTCGTGGATCGGGATCATGGCGCTCGGCTTCGCGATCGGGCCGGTGTTCTCCTGGCCGACGGCAAAGCGACGCGCGTTCCTCGGCTGGACGGGACTCGCGGTGACCGCGGCGTTCGTCGTGCTGCGATTGATCAACGGCTACGGCGACCCGCGTCCCTGGTCGCCGCAGCAGTCGTTCGCGTTCACGGTGCTGTCGTTCATCAATGTGACGAAGCAGCCGCCGTCGCTTCTGTTCGTGCTGATGACGGTCGGTCCGGCGCTGCTCTTGCTCCGGTTGTTCGACGGATGGACGCCGCGCGCGATGAAGCCGGTGGTCACCGTCGGGCGTGTGCCGATGTTCTACATCCACGCGCACGTCCACCTGATTCAACACCTGGTCA
>CBHWBX010000360.1:0-4924 GCA_966111935.1 uncultured Gemmatimonadaceae bacterium | reverse complement strand
TTTTGTCGTGCCTTTGCGTCTTCCCCCCCCCTCGCCCCCCCGCCCCCGCCCGGGGCCCCGGCGGCTCTGCGGCTCTGCGGCGAAGCTGTTCGGCCCAGGCTAGAAGAGCCCGACGATCTCCCCGCTCGGCAATCGCGCCATGCGCTCCGCTGCGGGCTCCTTCGGCAGACCGGGCATGGTCATGATGTCTCCGCACTGCGCGACGACGAAGCCGGCGCCGGCGGAGGCGCGGACTTCGTTCACGTTGATGCGGAAGCCGCGCGGGCGGCCGAGCTTCGTGGCGTCGTCGGTGAGCGAGTACTGCGTCTTCGCCATGCACACCGGCGTGTTGCCCAGACCGATCGACTCGAGATAGGTGATCGCGCGATCGGCTTCCGGGGAATAGTCGGCGCCCTCGCCGCCGTAGATCTGGCGGACGATGATGTCGATCTTCTCCTTGATCGGCAGATCCGTGGGATAGAGCGGACGGAACTCGGCGCCCTTCCTGTCGAGCAGGTCGAGCAGCTCGGCGCCGAGCGCTTCGCCGCCGGCACCGCCCCTCTCCCACACTTCGGTGAGCGCGACCTTCACGCCGAGCCGCGACGCGTAGTCGGTGACCATCTGCAGCTCGGCGTCGCTGTCGGTGATGCGTCGGTTGAGCGCGACGACGCTCGGGACGCCGAAGTGGCGAACGTTCTCGATGTGCTTCTCGAGATTCGGCAGACCGCGCTCGAGCGCGCCGAGGTCCTCGGTGCCGAGATTCTTCTTGTCGCCGCCGCCATGCATCTTCAGCGAGCGAACGGTGGCGACGATCACCGCCGCCTCCGGCTGCAAGCCGCCCATCCGGCACTTGATGTCGAAGAACTTCTCGGCGCCCAGATCGGAGCCGAAGCCCGCTTCGGTGACGACGATGTCGGCGAGGGCGAGCGCCGAGCGGGTGGCGAGGATGCTGTTGCATCCGTGCGCGATGTTGCCGAACGGTCCGGCGTGCACGAACGCCGGGCCGCCCTCGAGGGTCTGCACGAGATTCGGACGGATCGCGTCCTTGAGCAGGAGCGCCATCGCGCCGGTCGCGCGAAGCTCGCCGGCGGTCACGGGGCGCTTGTCCTTGCCGCGCGTCGAGCCGACGATGATGCGGGCGAGACGCTCCTCGAGATCCTGCGGGCTCGTCGCGAGCGCGACGATCGCCATCACTTCGCTCGCCGGAATGATGACGAATCGCTCTTCGCGCGGCACACCATCGCCGACGCCGCCGAGTCCGACGATGCCGTTGCGGAGCGCGCGGTCGTTCATGTCGATCGTGCGCGGCCAGGTGATCCGACGCGGGTCGATGTCGAGCGCGTTCCCCTGCTGGAGATGATTGTCGAGCAGCGCCGCGAGCAGCGCGTGCGCGCTCGAGATCGCGTGGAAGTCGCCGGTGAAATGCAAGTTGATGTCGTCCATCGGCACGACCTGCGCGTAGCCGCCACCGGCCGCGCCGCCCTTCACGCCGAACACCGGGCCGAGGCTTGGCTCGCGGATGCAGAGCGCGACCTTCTTCCCCATTCGCCGGAGCGCCTGCGAGAGACCGACGGAGACGGTGCTCTTCCCCTCACCCGCCGGCGTCGGGTTCGTCGCCGTGACGACGACGAGCCGTCCACGGATCGGCCGCTGCGCGACGTCGAGCGGGATCTTCGCCTTGTACTTGCCGTACAGATCGAGCTCGTCGCGCTCGAGCCCCAGTTCGGCGGCGACGTCTTCGATGGGACGCATCTTCACGCGCTGCGCGATCTCGATGTCCGACGGGACCATGGTTGTGCTCATGACGTGGCGATTCGACTGGGGTGAGTGTAGACGTTGGCGCTCGCACCGCGCAGCAGACCGACGAGCGTCATTCCCGAGGCCTCGGCAAAACGAATGGCAAGACCGGTGGGACGCGAGATCGCCGCCAGCAGCTCGATCCCGCGGGACGCGACCTTCTGCACCATCTCGTAGCTCGCGCGGCTCGTGACGACGACGAACCCGGACGATTCCATCCGCCCGTCGCGCGCGATCGCGCCGAGCAGCTTGTCGAGCGCATTGTGGCGCCCGACATCCTCGCGTACGACGAGCGGCTCCCCGTGCCGCGACATCCACGCCGCGCCATGGACGCTGTTCGTCTCGTGATTGATCGACTGTCGTGCCGCCAGCTCCGCTCCTCCGCGCCAGAGCGCCGCCTCGGCAATGCTCAACCGATTCGCGACCGGGGTGGGAAGGCGGAGCGCCTCGGCGATCGACTCGACGCCGCAGAGGCCGCAGCCGGTGCGCGCGACCATCCCGCGGCCGCGCTCCTCGAGCATCACCGCGCGATCGTGCGCGATCTGCATCTGCAGCTCGATGCCGTGGGTCGCCTTCACGACGTCCACGCGCTCCATCTGATCGATGTCGGTGAGAATCGATTCGGTGAGCGAGAACCCGTAGGCGAGATCCTCGAGATCGGCGGGCGTCGCCATCACGACGACGTGCGTCCGTCCATTGTAGACGAGGGCGACGGGCACCTCTTCAGCCACCGGCGCGAACGCGGCAGCCTGCGCGCCCTCGCCGATCCGAGTCATCGAGCGAGGTGCCATGACGTCGGCGTAGCCAAGTCCGGCGAGCGGATCGTCAGCGTGGGCCATCGAGCGTGGATTCTCCTGGTTCACCTGCGGGAGCGGCGGCATTCGGCGCGGTGTTGCCGACGAAGCGCCACCCGAAGCGTCCTTTGATGCAGAGGTTGCCCTGCGTGATCGAGTTCTCCAGCGGCGAGGTCGCCTTGAGGATCTCACCGTTGTCGACGTGCAGCGTCAGCGTGCAGCCGACGCCGCAGTACGGGCAGATCGTGTCGGTCTTCGTCATGCGGTCTTCGTCCCACCTGCCCTCGGCGCGACGGTCGAACTCCGTCTTCGCCATCAGCGCACCGGTGGGACAGACGGCGATGCAGTTGCCGCAGTAGACGCACGCCGAGTCGGGGAGCGGCACCGCGAACTCCGTCGAGATGTGCGCGTCGAACCCGCGTCCGGCGACGGCGATCGCGAAGGTGTTCTGATGGTCGGGGCCGCACGCCTCGACGCATTTGTAGCAGAGGATGCACTTCGCGTAGTCGCGCACGTACAGCTCGTTGTCGATCGTCGCCGGCTCGGCGACGGTCGCGGCGTGCTCGACGCTCGGCGGGGCATGATGCCCGGCGACGGCCGCGGCGCGCGTGCCGGGCAGCGCCGGCGGCTCGGGTGGCCCGAAGCGCGCGGGCACCGCGCCGTAGCGCTCCATCCATTCGCGCACCTTCGGTGTCGTCGAGAGATCGACCGACGACGCGAGGAGCTCGAGCACGAGCTTGCGGCTGTGGCGCACGCGCGGCGAATCGGTCTGGATGACCATCCCCGCCTCGACCTGTCGCGAGCACGCCGGAATGAGCACGCGCGCGCCCTCGAGCTCGACGACGCAGATCCGGCAGACATTGACCGGGTGCAGGGTCTGGAGGAAGCAGAGGGTCGGGATCTCGATGCCGATCGATTCGCACGCCCGCTGGATCGTCGTGCCTTCGGGCACCTCGAGCGCGCGTCCGTCGATCGTAATCGCGACCGTGTGCGGCTCGCGGCGGCGCGAACGATCGGTCGCGATCGTCGGACGCTGGAGCTGAACGAGCTCGCGGAAGTCGATGGCCGTCATGCTTTCACGAGTCCCAGGCGATGAATTGCCGACTCGATCGCCGCATACGCGGTCTGACCGAGACCACAGATCGACGCGTCCTTCATCGCCGCGCCGACCTCGTCGAGCAGAGCAATTTCCTCCGTCACGGAGCCGAGCGGCTTTCCGCGGGCGATGCGATAGAGCGCTTCCTCCTGGCGGACCGTGCCGACACGGCAGGGGACGCACTGCCCGCACGATTCGTCGCGGAAGAACGCGGCGATGCGCAGGAGAATCTGGCGCATGTCGACGCTGTCGTCGAATGCGACGACGACACCGGAGCCGAGCGTCGCCTTCGCGGCGCGCGCCCCCTCGAAGGTGAGCGGGACGTCGAGCTCATTCGGACCGACGAACACACCGGCCGCGCCGCCGAGCAGGATCGCCTGCAACCGTCCCGTGCCGCCAATTCCGCCCGCGCGCTCGACGAGCTCGCGCAGCGTCGTGCCGAACGGCACTTCGTAGACGCCGGGGTTCGCGACGTGACCGCTCAGGCAGAACAGCTTCGTCCCCGTCGACTGCTCGGTGCCGATCGCCGTGAACGCCGCCGCACCCTCGTTGACGATGAACGGAATGTTCGCGAGCGTCTCGACATTGTTGACGAGCGTCGGAAGTCCGAAGAGTCCCGCCTGCACGGGGAACGGCGGCTTGTTGCGCGGCTCGCCGCGGAATCCCTCGATCGAGTTGAAGATCGCCGTCTCTTCGCCGCAGATGTACGCGCCGGCGCCTCGGCGGATCTCGATGTCGAACGTCACGCCGCGGCCGAGGATGTCGTCGCCGAGGAAGCCGTGGGCGCGTGCTTCGTCGATGGCGTGCTGCGTGCGCGTCGCCGCGAGCGGATATTCGCCGCGGATGTAGAGGAAGCCGTGCTCGCACCCGGTGGCGATGCCGGCGATCGTCATCGCTTCGACGATCGCGAACGGGTCGCCCTCGAGCAGGACGCGATCCTTGAAGGTGCCGGGCTCGGACTCGTCGGCATTGCAGATCAGGTAGTGCGGGCGAGCGGGCTGCTTGGCGACGGCGTCCCATTTGCGGCCGGTCGGGAACGCGGCGCCGCCGCGGCCCATGAGACGTGAGTCGATGACTTCGCGAATGACGGCGTCGGAGCCGAGGTCGAGCGCGCGGCGGAGTGCGGTGAAGCCGCCGTGGGTGCGGTAGTCGGTGATGCTCGCCGGGCCGACGACGCCGATGCGTTTCAGCAAACGCTCACCGGCCACGGGTGTCGTCACAGCCACCCGTGTCATCCCGAGCGCAGCGAGGGATCTAC
>CBHWBX010000359.1:0-4930 GCA_966111935.1 uncultured Gemmatimonadaceae bacterium | reverse complement strand
CTCCGTCTCCGCCGTGCCGGTCCTGCCGGCCAGCTTCTCGTACATGCGGAAGTAGTTCTGGATCGTGATCGTCGCCATCGTCTGCGTCTCGCCCTTCACGCGGACGCCTTCCTTCGCTTCGACGGCCTGGTGCAGGCCTTCCGACCAGCGACGCCCCGGCATCGTGCGGCCGGTGAACTCGTCGACGATCAGGACTTCACCTTCCTGCACGACGTAGTTCACGTCGCGCTCGTACAGCGCGTGCGCGCGCAGCAGCTGATGGACGATGTTCAGCCGCTCGGCCTTCGCCGCGTACTCGACCTCGAGCTGGCGGCGCGCCTCGAGGCGCTGCTCACCGGAGAGCTCGTGGTCGTGGTCGATGCGATGCACTTCCTGCGACAGGTCGGGCAGCACGAACGCGTCGTCGCCCCCCGGCGACATGAACTCGACGCCCTTGTCGGTGAGGTGCACCGAGTGCCCCTTCTCGTCGAGCACGAAGAGGAGATCCTCTTCGATGTCGCGATACGTCTGCTTGCTCGCCGGCAGACGACGATCGGCGATGTGCTCGAGCTCCTGCTTCTGGACCGCCTGCTTGATGCCCGGCTCCTGGAGGAGCTTCATGAGGCCGCGATTCTTCGGCCCGCCCAGCTGCGCCTTGTACAGCTTCAGGATGCCGTCGTCCTGATTGCCCTTCTCGAGATCGCGCTGCGCTTCGCCGACGAGCTGGTTCACCAGCTGCGTCTGACGATTCACGAGGCGCGCGACGGCGGCGTTGTGCTCGAAGTACATGCCGTCGCTCTCGTTCCCCACCGGGCCCGAGATGATCAGCGGCGTCCGCGCTTCGTCGATGAGGACCGAGTCCACTTCGTCGACGATCGCGTAGTTGTGGGCGCGCTGCACACGCTGGTCGAGCGAGACGACCATGTTGTCGCGCAGATAGTCGAAGCCGAACTCGTTGTTCGTGCCGTACGTGATGTCGGCGAGGTACGCGTTACGGCGCTCCCACGACCCCGGCTCCGTGTCGTCGAGACAGGCGACGGTGAGGCCGAGGTAGTTGTAGAGATGCCCCATCCACTGCGAGTCGCGGCGGGCGAGGTAGGAGTTCACCGTCACGAGGTGCGCGCCCTTCCCCGGCAGCGCGTTCAGATACAGTGGCAGCGTCGCGACGAGCGTCTTGCCCTCACCCGTCGCCATTTCGGCGATCTTGCCGAGGTGGAGCTGGATGCCGCCCATGAGCTGCACGTCGTAGTGCACCATGTCCCACGTCAGCTCTCGGCCGGTCACCACCACGCCGCTGCCGACGAGACGCTTCGCACCGGCGCGCGCCGTGGCGAACGCCTCGGGCAGGATCTCGTCGAGCACTTCGGCCGTCTCCTTTCGGAGATCGTCCTCGGCGGCGTTCAGCTCGGCGTCGATCCGGTCACGCTCGGCCGGGTCGGACGCGTTGTGCTTCTGCTCCTTGAGATCAGCGACGCGCGCCTCGAGCTCGCCCGTGCGCTCCTGAATCGTCTCGCGGAACTTCGCGGTCTGCCCGCGCAGCTCCTCCTCCGAGACGGACTGGAGCCGCTCGTAGTGCTCGTTGATCTCGTCCACGATCGGCTGGATCTTCTTCCGCTCGCGTTCGTGACGGCTGCCGATGACGGCGTTGATGACTCGCTTCAGCATGAATTCCCCTGACGGTACATCCGATGCGCGGCGATGTACTCCGCGACGGCATCGGGCACGAAACCTCGAATCGACCTGCCTTCCGCGACTCGCTCACGCACTTCGGTCGACGAGATGTCGATCCGACGCGTCGCGAGCGCCCGGGTCCCGGCCGGCATCGACGCCAGCTCTGGCGCCTCGCCGGTGCGCTGCATGACGACAAGCGACGCGAGCTCGGCGATTCTGCCGCTTTCGCGCCACTGGGCAAACGTCCGGGGCACGTCCGCCCCGACCAGCAAATACAGCTCGGCCCCCGGCCAACGCGCCGACAGGGCCGTCAAAGTGTCAACCGTGTAAGATAATCCCCCCCGGTCGATTTCGATTGAATCGACGTCGAACCGTGGGTCCCCATTCACCAAAAGCCGAGCCATCGCGAGACGGTGCTCGGGAGCGGCAGAGGCTCGCCCCACCTTCAGCGGATTCGTCGCCGCCGGGATGAGTACGAGCCGATCGAGGGCGAGCGCCTCGAAGGCGTCGCCCGCTGCCAGCAGATGTCCCGTGTGGGGAGGATCGAAACTCCCCCCGAGGAGTCCGATCCGCATGCGATCAGAACGCCCTGGGTGGAGGGGGGGGCGTCTTGGCGGGCGGGGCCGGGATGGAATCCGGCTTCGGTGCGGCCACGTCGGGCACACCGTTGCACACGCCGGCGACTTCGCGATCGCTCGGATAACGCTGGCGGAGCTGAGTGCACAGCTCGCTCGCGTCCTCGCGATAATTGATCGCACGGAACGACTCGACGAGCCGCATCGCGGCGCGCTTCGCCGTGGGCGTGTTCGGGTACTTCGTGAGCACGTCACGGAAGTACAGGTTCCCCGAATCGTACGCCTTGCGCCGGTAGTAGTAGTCGCCCGCCGCGAAGTCCTTCTCGGCGAACCACTCTTCCAGCTCGGCGATCTCCTTCTGCGCCGTCGCGACGAGCGGCGACGTCGGATAGAGGCCGATCAGGGTGTTGTACGACGCGAGCGCCGTCTGTCCGTAGACGGCATCGAGCTGCGGCTTCCGCCAGAGCTTGCGATACGAGCGCGCCGACTCGAGCGCGGCGTCGTCGGCGAGCGAGTCTTCCGGGAAGGTCTCGACGAGACGGCTGTAGCTCTGCGCGGCCAGGAGGTGCTCATCCTGGTGATCGTGCGACGAGGCCAGGTACCAATACGAACGCGGCAGCAGCGAATCACGCGGCGACAGATCGGTGCTCAGCTTCTCGAAGCCGAGGATCGCGTTGTCCCAGTGATGCTGCTGATACTCACGCAACGACGCGCTGTAGAGCGCCTCGTTCGACGTGAAGTTCTTCAATTGGAAATCCGGCCGGCACGCCGCGGTGGCCGACAACGCCATCGCCGCGACGAGTCTCCAGGAGGTACGGTGCATATCGGGGTTGGTACCCGGAACGATTACGACAGTTGCAAACGGAACGACAAGTTAACCGGGTCAGCCGCGTTAGGCCTACCCGGTACAACGATTTAGCGGCGGTCAGCGGCCGGCCCGGAACGCCCGGATGTGGTCCATGACATCCAGCGTCGGGGTCCACCCCAGCTCCTCGCGCGCCTTGGTCGGGTCGTCGGCGACGTCCTCCCGCCCCGGATACCCGTCCACGAGCTCGATTTCGCCACCGAATGCCTCGGCGATCTCGAGGATCGTGTACGTCGAATCGGCCCGCAGGGCGTAACCGTCGCCCTGTCCGCGCTCCCCGACCATCAGGATCCCGCGCGCAAGATCTTTCACATATGTGAAACTGCGTTTCTGAGTGCCGGGCTTCACGACCGTCAGCGGCGCCCCGGCCCGCGTCAGCGCCTCGAACCGCGCGATGAGGGTCGCATACTTCCCCGTCCCCACCTCGCGCGGACCGAAGGCGTTGTAGAAGTAGCAAATCGCGTACGGAAGGCCGTACCAGCGGCCGTAATCGTTGATCAGGTCGACGTTCGTCGCCTTCGTGAACGAATACGGGTTCTGGTGCCGACCGTCCCCCTCGATCGCGAACCGCGTGCTCGAGGCGGCATAGACGAGCTTCCCGACCCCGCGACGCCGGCAGAACTCGGCGACGGCGAACGTGCCGACGATGTTGAAGTCGTACACGGTCTGGACGTCCTCGAAGCTCGTCGCGATCCGGGCGTACTCGCCGAGATGGAATACGAGGTCGGGCGTCTCCGGAACGAGCGCGTCGATGTGCTTGGTGTGTCCCGTGCGGTACTCCGCACCCGGAACATGGTTCTCCGCCCGCCCGGCGAAGTAGTTGTCGAGAGAGATCACCCGATTCCGCTCGTCGGCGACGAGCAGCTCGACCAGGTGGGAGCCGACGTGCCCGGCACCGCCGGTGACGAGGACGGTACGCTGGCTCATCGGCCGGGTCGCCGCCGCTCAGTGCGCGCCGCCACGCCCGATCGAGTGATACTTGAAGCCGAGCGACGCCATCTTCTCGGGCGAATAGAGATTCCGCCCGTCGACGACGATCGGACGCCGCAGCGTATCGCGAATCCGCACGAAGTCCGGATGCCGGTACTCGTTCCAGTCCGTCACCACGGCGAGCGCGTCGGCGCCGTCCAGCGCCTCGTAGCTCGACGACGCGAAGCTCACCGCGCTGCCGAGTCGACGCTGCGCTTCGTCCATCGCCACCGGATCGTGCGCAGCCACCGTCGCGCCGGCGGCGAGCAGGTCCTCGATCAGCGTGAGCGCCGGCGCTTCACGCATGTCGTCGGTGTTCGGCTTGAACGCCAACCCCCACACGGCGACGCGCGCGCCCGTGAGATCTTCCCCGAGGCAGCGCTGGAGCTTGGAGAACATGACGCGCTTCTGATCGTCGTTCACCCGTTCCACGGCGTCGAGAATGCGCAGGTGTGTGCCCTGCTCGCGCGCCGTGCGCACGAGCGCCTTCACGTCCTTCGGAAAGCACGAGCCGCCGTACCCCGGTCCCGGGAAGAGGAACGCCGGGCCAATGCGACTGTCGCTGCCGATCCCTTTGCGAACGTGATCGACGTTCGCGCCGCACTTCTCACAGAGCGCCGCGATGTCGTTCATGAACGAGATGCGCGTCGCGAGCATCGCGTTCGCCGCGTACTTCGTCATCTCCGCGGACGGGATGTCCATGAAGATGATCGGCTTGCCGGTGCGCACGAACGGCGCGTAGAGCTCGGCCATGACGCTGCGCGCATGGTCGCTCTCCGCGCCAAGGACGACGCGGTCCGGCGTCATGAAGTCGTCGATCGCCGCGCCCTCTTTGAGGAACTCGGGATTGCTGACGACGTGGAACGGGAAG
>CBHWBX010000358.1:0-4963 GCA_966111935.1 uncultured Gemmatimonadaceae bacterium | reverse complement strand
TCGGCTTTTATATGGGCGCGCAGTGGCCCCAAACCCCCCCGCGGGCGGCCCCTGGGGCCCCGCTCCGCTACCGCGCGCAACACGCGCTACTGGTATTGGATGTACAACGGCCTCGGTCTCAACGCCAAGACTTCGATCGGCGCGAGAATCTTCTCCCCCTTCTTCGTGTCGTTGTGGAAGAAGAGCTTGAACCCGGTGAACTGCACCGGTTCTGACGCCTCGCACGTGGCGTAGGTGTCGAACTTCAACCAGGGCTCTCCCCAGCCGTCCATGTTGATCACGACCTGCACGCGCGGGTCGAGTTTGATCTTGTCGGCGTTCTGGAGCATGTTCTGCGTGAAGCGGTGCACGATCAGCACCTTCGGCGGCAGGTGGTACTTCGTCACCAGCTGCGCGAGCTGATCGATCGCGTAGTTGATGTCCGACGCGTCCATCGCGCCGATCTTGCCGCCGGGGATTCGCCCTTCACGATTGTGGTGCATGTTGAACTCGGGATCGATCCCGAGGTGCACGTCGGGGCGCTGGAGGAAGGGAATGAGCACGGGAATCTCCTGCTGGAGCGTGCTCTTGCCCGTCTGGATGTCGAGGATCGTGATCGCGTTCTTCTGTTTTGCGAAGCCGTAGATCTTCTCGATCAGGTCCGGATCGGAGCGCTGGCGATACATGCTGTCCTTGCCCGGCGCGCCCTGGGCGACGGACACAATGAGGTGCAGCGCCGGCTGCACGGGCGTCGACGGATCGGCGGCCTTCCACCAGCCGACCACGGTGTCGAACTTGGCGAGCATCTGGTCGTACGGGATCTCGCCGAGGATGCCCATCTTCTTCGAGAGCGGATTGCCGTAGAAGGCGACGATGCGCTTCTGCGGGAGGATCGACCCGGGCAGCGGCTGCGGGCCCTGGACGGGCCAGCCGGGATTCTTCAGTCCCTTTCGGATCGACGCGACGAGCGAGATGCTGTCGGCGATCGTGCGCGACTTCGGCTGGGTGGCGATCTGGATGAGGATCGCCGAGTCAGGGCCGCGGCCGGTGATCCCCATGCGTGCGGAATCGCCGGCCGGCGTACGCGGCGGGGGCGGAGGGGCCGGCTTCGCCACTCCGATGTTCCCCGACGCGGAATCGCGGATTGGAGCGGCCGAGGCCGACGTCTTCGGCGCGTTCTGCGACTTCGAGCCGCTCCCGCCCTCGCCGCAGGCGGCGGCAGCGACCGCCAACGAGGTGATCATTAGAAATCGACACGACATGTGCCAACATTAATGCAATGGCCGCACCTCGCCGCCGTCGCGTCCGCTGCCGCGTGAGGCCCGATCAGCGATGCGTGCGCTCGATCCAGCTGCCGTTCGCGTCGCGCGCGAGCATGTAGACGACGCCGCCCTTGCCGAACCCAACGACGGTGCGGCTCGCCGGAAGCTGCACGCGATCGATCAGCTCACCACGGCGATTGATGACGTCGTAGACGATACCCGGGCTGCCCGCGCGGCTCGCGCTCGTGCGGACCCACAGGTTGCCGTCGGCGTCGCCGCGCACCGCGCCGGCGGTAAATGCGGGACGATAGTCGGGGAGCTCGGACGGGCTCACGAACGCCACGTTCCCCATCGGCATGCCGCCGCCCGTCGCCATCATGCGCTGCGCGACGCCACCGCCGCCGTCACCGGCGCCGCCGCCGACCATGTTGATCACCATGCGCGGGGCCGCGGCGACCGCGCCCATCGCCGCGGCACCAGCCGTGTTTCCATTGGCGAGCGCGGCCGCGGCGGCCTCGAACGCCTTCTTCGCCGAATCGATCACCGCGACCTTGTCGTCGTCGCTGAGGCGCTGCCAGTCGAAGGGAATCTTCGCGCCGCTCGAGACGGTCCCGTCGGTCCCGACGATGTCGACGTGGTAGTCCTGGCCGCGCACGATCGCCAGCGACCCGTCCGAGAGGACGGTGAAGTCGTCGACGATGGGCATGGGGTTCTGTTCGGACGTCGCCGAGAAGCCACGCTCGGTCTGCTCCATCCGCATCTTCGTCTGCGGGATCTTGAAGTACGTCAGCGTGTCGACCTTTCGCGAAGCGACGTCGACGCGCACGACCGCGGCGCTGTCCGGGAAGTCGGGCATCGGCGGTGCGCCGCCGGGACCGCGCGCCGCCGGCGCACCGCCCGTACGAATGAGCGTCAGGCCGCCGCGGTAGACGATGCGGCCCTGGCCGTCGTAGCCCGGATTGCCGGTGACGTTGTTGCCGAGCATCGCCGCGTCCTGCGAGCGCGGGACCGACGCGACGCGCGCGATCTTGCCGGCCGGATCGATCACGAACATCGAGAGGCCCGCGGGATCGACGAACAGCGTCGAGTCGGCGGCGTAGGCGATCAGGCCGCCGGGGCGCGTGCCGTACGAGCTCGGAAGGCCGGCGACCGAATCGGCGACGATCGACGGATTCGACAGGGCCGGATCGAGGAGCGTGAGCTGACGCTTCGTGATGTCGTTGACGAGGAGGCCGCCGTTCGGCAGCGCGCGCACGGCGGGTACGGCGCCGAAGAGGGGCTTCGACTGCGCGTCCGGCGCGGCGATCAGATGGACGGCCGGCGCCTGGGCGGCGAGCGGCGCGGCAGCGGCGAGTGCGGCGAAAATGAGAGTTTTCATATGGCCTAGTATTGTTGAGACTAGTTGAGGATTGCTCGCGATCTCACGGGGTGCCGATGCGGATGATCGTCTGTCCGCCACCGCCGCCCATCGCCGGCATCGGCGCGCCCCCGCCCATCATGATCATCCCGAGTCCGCCGCCCGCGGTGCCGGAGCGGATCGAGCTCAGATAGCGCGTGTCGAGATACGGCGTGACGAACGTCGGCAGCTTGCGGTGCTGTTCCGCAGTCAGGAGACGATTCACGACCGGCGCCAGACGGATCATCGCGTCCACCGACGCCTCGCGGGCCGACCGATAGCGCTCGTACGCCTCGTCCTGGCTGTAGCTCTCGCCGAGCGTCGCGAGATACTTCACGGTCGGCGTCCAGATCGAGTCGAGCTTGATCGTGTACGACCGATTGAGCACCGCGATGCTGTCGGCGACTTCGGGGCTCAGCTCGAGGGTGTCCGCCTGACGAAGGATCTGCACCATCGGGTTGACGACGCCGCCGCTGCCGTAGAAGCTGCGCAGGAACGCTTCCGGCGCGCGCTGCCCCGGGGTGCGACGACCGCGGTCGAGGAGCTGGGTGAGGTCCTGGCGCTCGCGCGTCGGACCGACATCGACGCGGAGCATCGCCGTGAGCGTGACCGGCGAGCGGATCGCGCTCTGCTGCACCGCCGTCGCGCCGAAGCGCTGGTTCACCTCGTACTTGAAGCGCTGGGTCGTCGGATCGAAGCCGCGCACGTACAGAAGATTGTTGTTCGGCACGAACGACTGTCCCCAGCCGTGCAGCTTGTCCTCGCCATGGAAAAGCACGTCGGCGGCGCCGAGCGGATTCGAGACCTGGAAGCTCAGGTTTGCGCGCTGCGGGAGGCGGACCTTCACCGGGTTGAAAGAGAAGGTGAGGTTCGCCTGCGACGTCCACGGGCCCTGGCAGCTGTTGCGCGCCGCGATCGTGCCGAGCTGTTTCGACAGACACTCCTTCGCCGCGGTCGAGCCGTTCGCGAGCAGGTTGCGCATCCCCGTGGCGAGCGTGCTGTCCGTCGCCGTCGCCGGGTTGAAGACGAACGCGCGATCGTTCGAGTAGCCGTCGCCGTTGATGTCGCCGACGACGAGCGGCGTGTACGGCGTGCCCGAACGGAATGACTGGAACCAGCCGAGGCGAATGAGATCGAACGCGTTGTAGTTGAGCTGATACATCAACTGGTGCTTCGAGTCGAAGCCAGAGCGGCCCCACGCGACTTCGAGCGGATTACCGTCGGTGCTCGTGAAGCCGCGATACTTCTCGCGCGTGTCGGAGAGCACGTACGACGCGTTCCAATTGAGGCCGGAGCTGAAGCCCATCGGCCGCAGGTTGAACGTCAGCTGCTTCGACTCCGACTGCATGTCCGACCGCAGCTCGCCGACGTGGCCGTACGCCGCCGCCACGCGCGACGCGCTCGCCGCGATCGAGCCCGTTCCGGCGACGATGCTCGACGCGCGGGCAAACACCGGACGGTTCCCCTCGTTGCCGAGCGCGAATTGCTGGGCCGGCGCGAAGTTCAGGTCGAACGTGCTCGCCTGGTTCATGTTGCGCGAGTACGTGGCGTCGATCGTCGTCGCGAAGCGGTTGTCGAGGATCGCGCCGCTCCACTGGAGATTCGAGCGCAGCGACCGCGGTGCCTGATAGTTCTTCGCGAAGAGCGACACGTTCGGCGCGCTGTTCGCGAACACGGTCCCGGTGGTGCCGTCGGCGCAGCGATCGGGGATCGCGCTCTCATTGGTGTACGCCGACCAGTTCGGCGTCGGTGCCGCCGCGCCGACGCACACGAGCTGCTGGATCCCACTCGGCAGTCCGGTGTTGTCGAGCGCCGTGCCGATCGCCTGGGTGTTCGGCAGATTCTGGAACATGCCGATGCCGCCGCGCACCACCGCGCGCGGACCGCGCACCGCGCCCTGGAACGCCGCGATCTGCGCCGCGGTGCCGTACGTCCACGAGAAGCCGATGCGCGGGCTCAGGTAGACGTTGTTCGGCACGTGGTCGTTGCGCGTGCCGAAGATGGTCGCGACGTCCGGGTTGTTCGACGGGTCGTCGTTGAAGTGATTCGCGTCGACGCGCAGGCCATACTGGAGCTGAAGGTCGTCGGTCGGGCGATAGGAATCGCCGAGTGCGACGCTGCCGATGTAGGCGCTGGTCGTGCGCGTGCGCGGCGAGAGCTGTCGGGTGAACGATGCCGGCCGTCCGGCCTCGAGATCGGCGAGCGAGTTGAAGTTGAAGGTCCCGAGCTCGTTGATCGTGAAGTCCTGCGAGTAGTCGTCGCGACGAAGCTCGGTGGTGAGCTTGAGGCTGTGCTTGTTGTTCTCGCTGAACCAGCCGAGCTGATT
>CBHWBX010000357.1:0-4966 GCA_966111935.1 uncultured Gemmatimonadaceae bacterium | reverse complement strand
CGGCGAGCCGCTCGTACCGCCGCGGCGCCATGCGCGCGAGCGCGAACGATGCGCCGCCGAGCAGCTCGGAGAGCGCGGCGACTTCCTGCACGTCGGCGGCGGCGTAGCGCTTCACGCGCTCGGGATCGGTGTGATAGGTCGCGAAGATCTCGGCGCCGGGAATGAGCTCGCGCTCGGGACCGGAGATGCCGAAGTGACGCGCGACAGCCTTGAGCCCATGGCTCGGAAGATCGCGCGCCGACTGATCGTGGCGGCGCACGGCATCCATCGTGTCGATCAGCTCGCGTCCGGGGGCGATGAAGCGGACGCGCCGATCCTCATCGTACTCCGCGGGCACGCCGCGCCGAGCGCCGCGCTGACGGAGCCCGGGCTGTCCAATGCGTCCGATCGTCAGCGGAACGCGCAGCTGTCGCGCGCGGCGCTCGACGAACGGGAGATCGAAGCCGTGGAGGTTGTGATTCTCGATGACGTCGGGGTCGGTGCGCTGGATGACGTCGAGCAGATCGCGGATGAGCTGCGCTTCGCCCGCGTCGTCGTGCGTCGCGGCTTCGAGCAGCAGCGTCGTGCCGTTTGGCTCGCGCACGGCGATGAGAAAGATCCGATCGCGCGCCGGGTCGAGGCCGGTGGTCTCCAGATCGAACTGCAGGCGATGGAGATGATGGAACGCGAGCCCGCGAAAGTAGGTGCGTCCCGTCGCGACGAGATACTGCTCGTCGGGCGGCAGCGTGAGAATCGTGCGATCGTCGAGATCGCGGATGTGATCGATGCGCCGGCCGAGGCGCTGCGACGCGCCGATGAGGAGCGCGTTGGTGAGCGTGCGCCAGTCCTTCGCCGAGACGAGGAAGCGGAGGGAACCAGGGCCGTCGAGCTCGCGCCAGGTGACGCGAGCCTTCTCGTCGCCTTCGGCGGCGAGGGCGTCGCCGAGGTGTCGGAAGTCGTCGAGTCGGTCGTAGAGAAGCCAGGGCCGGAAGCGCGACTCTTCGCGGAGGAGCTCGCCGGTGTCGGGGCTGCGTCTCCAGACCGTCGCCCGGCCGCGCTCGTCGGCCCAGACGGAGACGATGCCGGGTGTGCTGTCCCAGCCCCAGAGCCATTCCTCACGCTCGTTCATCCGACCCAAGCTAATGGGGAATCGCGCCGTGAAAGACTTGGCTCGGGGCACGGACTGCCGCAACCCGCGCCCCGCCTTCTACATCAACGAATCCACCCGCGCTCGCGCGCGTGGCGAGCAGCAACAGCGGTGTCGTTGGTGAGGACGAGCGCGACGCCCGCGTCGTGGACTTCGCGGGCGAGCGTCTCAACCGCAGCCGACCGCGCCTGATTTAGTGTCACATCGCGAATATATATCGCGAGGATCCGGTTCGGATACGCGTGGACGATGTCGCGGTAGATCTCCGGATCGTGCTGGCTCGTGTCGCCGACGAGGATAAACGGCAGGGCGGGGTAGGCGTCGAGGATCTCGCGGATGAGCGGCTCCTTGTGTCCCTGGTGCCGCTTCGACGACAGCACGTCGAGCCCGATGTCCCAGTCGCGCAGGAGCACCGGTCCGTCGGGAATCCCCTGAAGCGCGAGAAAGTCGACGATGACGTCGTACAGATTCCACGGGCTGCTCGAGACGTAGAAGATCGGATTCTGCCGCGATCCGTCGCCGCCGCGCTCGAGCGCGCGATAGAACTCGGCGACGCCCTCGAACGGAAGCCGCGTATGGGCGTTGCCGGTCGCGATCGTCCGCGCGGCCTGGATAAAGCTCGAGACGCTCGATTGAATGACGGTGTCGTCGAGATCGCTGATCACACCGACGGTGGAATTGCGACGCGGAAGGAGAATCTCGCCCGTCGCGGCGACGTGTGGCTGATCGGGACGCAGCGGCGCGAGGAGGCGGAGCTCGACCTTGTCGGGGTGCTGGTCGGTGTGCGCGCTGCTCGCGCTCTCATTCAGATCGATCCATTCGCGAAAGAACCCTTCATCATCGGTGACGATCTCGCGCTCGACGCCGCCCACTCGCACGGCGATCCGCGCGTGGCGCAGCGGCTCGCTGTCGATCCGACGATAGGTATTCAGGAGGTTCGCGAACACCGTGTCATGCGCACGCGACGGCCCCACGCCACTGCTGCGCGCCGCCCGTCCATGCACGAGTACCCGCGACGCATTGCCGTACCCGCGATACGGCACGATCTCGTGCGACGCATCGCCGCCGGCGAGAACGGAGAGGCCGAGGCGCTGGGCGTCGTTGAGAAGCGAGCCGGCGATGTCGCGGAGGTCGTTCCAATTTGGCATGGATCGGGGATCGGGGATCGCGGATCGGGATCAGACTATCAAAAGGTATTCCCGATCCCCGCTCCTCGATCCCCGATCCGCATCACTCGTACCGGATCGCCAGCATCGGATCCACCTTGCTCGCCCGCTGCGCCGGGAGGAATCCGGCGCCGAGTGCGACCAGGGTGAGAATCACGGCGGCGCCGGCAAAGACCAGTGGGTCGTGGCCTTCGAGCTGATAGAGCAGCGACTTCGCCGCGCGACCGAGGCCGTAGGCGCCGGCCATGCCGATCACGCCGCCGATGATCGTCATCACGCCGACCTGGCGCAGGACCATCGCCCGGACGCGGTTGCTGTCGGCGCCGAGGGCCATGCGCACGCCGATCTCGCGGGTGCGCTGGGCCACGGAGTAGGCGAGGACGCCATAGAGACCGATCGCCGCGAGGAGCGTCGCGAGAAGGGCGAAGGCTGCGGACATGGTCGAGATCATGCGATCGAGGAAGACGTTTTCGCGCACCTGCTGCGGCAACGTCTTCAGCTCCTCGACCGGAAGATTGGGGTCGATGCGGCGCATGACGTCGCGGATGGTGCGAACCATCTGGTCGGTCGGGAGCTGCGAGCGGACGTAGAAGCTCAGGGAGCCGGTGCGCCCCGCCTGACGATACGGGATCACGAACACCGGCGGCACGACGTCCTTCACCTGGGAGTACTTCGCGTCCTTCACGAGCCCGACGATCTCGATGTTCAGCGAGTCGTTGCCCATCGACATGTGCTTGCCGACGGCGTTGCGGCCGAGGTTGAACTTCTTCGCGAACGCTTCGTTCACGATCGCGACCTTCGCGCCATTCGCGTTGTCCTGTGCGGTGAAGTCGCGGCCACTGATCATCGGCACGCCGAGCACCTTGAAGTAGCTCGGTCCGACGGGTGCGAAGCGCGAGTTGGCGTCGGTGTCCGGATCCTTGTGGAAGCCTTCGACGGAGACGTCATTCCCCCAGTTGTTGCCGGCGAGGAGCGGAACGCCCGTCGCCGTCACACCGCTCACGCCGGGGATCGCCCCCAGCTCCTGCTCGACGCGCTCGTACAGCGCCGCCATGCGCGTCGTGTCGTAGCCGCTGAGCGAGGGCGAGATGCCAAACGTCACCATGTTGTCGATCTTGATGCCGAGATCGACGCGGCTGACGTTGCGCAGGCTCTTGATGAAGAGCCCCGCCGAGATGAGGAGCGCCATCGAGAGGGCGATCTGCGCGGTGACGAGCGACGTGCGGAAGCGCGCCGCACCGCGGCCGCCGGAGAGCTTGCCGGAGTTGTTGCGCAGCTCGGTCACCAGATCGGGGCGTGTGCTCTGGATGGCCGGTGCAAGGCCGAATAGGAGCCCGGTCGTGATCGACAGCGCGGCGGCGAAGAGCATCGCGCCTCGGCTGATCGAGAAGTCCATCGACTCGATCGCGTCGGGGGGAAGCATCGCCGTGATGCCGCTCATCGTGAGGTGCGCGACGTAGAGGCTGACGATGCCGCCGATCACGGCGAGCAGCACCGACTCGGTGAGGAGCTGCACGATGAGCTGCCGGCGCGTCGCGCCGAGCGACAAGCGCACGGCCATCTCCATCTGGCGGTTCGCGGCGCGCGCGAGCAGGAGGTTGGCGATATTCGCGCAGGCGATGAGCAGCACGATCGCCGTGATCGAGAAAAGCATGAGGATCGGCGTCTTCGCTTCCTTGTGCATCGAGCTCTGGCCGCGGCTGCCGTCGCTCAGCAGGATCTTCTTCTCGCGGAACGCCTTCATCGACTTCTCGCTCATCCCCTTCTGGAGCGGGGCATCGACGTCGTTGATGAGACGCGAGTAGACGGTGTTGATCGACGCCGTGGCCTGCGCCATCGTCGCGCCGGGCTTGAGGCGGCCGAAGGTGTAGACCCAGTAGTTCTTGCGCTCCTCGAAGCCTCGGAATCCCGGCGAGAGCAGCCCGCGCATCGTGATCGGCACGAAGACGTACGGCCGCGAGCCGAGCGTCGTCCCGTCGAACCCCGCCGGCGCGACGCCGATGATCGTGAGCTTCTGTCCGTTGACCGTGATCCGCTGATTGATGACGCTCGGATTGCCGCCGAGCTGCGTCTGCCAGTACGAATGGCCGAGCACCGCGACGGGATGTCCGCCGATCGTCTGATCGTCGGCCTGGGTGAAGAGCCGGCCGAGCGCGGGACGGATTCCGAGCAGCGGGAAGTACGAGCCCGAGACGTACATCCCTTCGCCATTGATCGGTGTCTGCCCGGCCATCGCGAGGTTGATCGAGAACGCACGATGCGCCGCAAGCCCACTCAGCGCCGTGTTCGCCTTCTCGAGATCGCGGAACATCGGATAGCTGAGGATCTCGTCGCAATCGCCCGCCTGATTGCACGAGTTCGACCCCTGCTGCGGCCCCGGCGCGCGGAAGTTGACGAGTCGACTCGGCTCGTTCACGGGCAGCGGTCGCAGAAGCATCTCGTCGAACAACGAGAAGATCGCCGCATTCGCGCCGATGCCGAGTGCGAGTGAGAGCACGGCGACGATCGTGACGAAAGGCGTCTTGGAGAGCGTGCGGAACGCGAGCTTGATGTTTTTCATGGGACTGTCGGGCTCGTGGGGTGGGCTGACTTCCTCTATCCGTAATCGGGAACCGCGTTGTTTCAGGCCGGCTCGGGGTTAGGGTTTAGGGGCGAGGGGTTAGGAACAGCGTGG
>CBHWBX010000356.1:0-4990 GCA_966111935.1 uncultured Gemmatimonadaceae bacterium | reverse complement strand
TCAGGACCTTCGATTTCGCCGCGTCGTTCAGACGTGTGAGAATTGCGGGCAAGCGAGTGCGGTCGGGGGACGTGCAAAAGGGAGCCGGCAAGGAGACGGCGACGGCCGAGTCCGGAAAAGGCAAGGCCTGTGCCGGACACACCCGTTCGCCCGATCGGTGGCCGGGTCCGTTGCCAAGGTCCCATACGATGCTAGGTTGTGCCCGCATGCCCCGATCCCTGTCGCGCGACCGCCTCACCTCCCTGCTTCAGGCCGCTGCCACCCGCCGTGTCGCGGTGGTCGGCGACGCCATGCTCGACGTCTACCTGCGCGGTGACGTCGAGCGGATCTCCCCGGAAGCGCCGGTCCCGGTCGTCCGCGTCCGCGAGCATCGGTACGCGCTGGGCGGGGCGGGCAACGTCGCGCAGAACGTCTGCGCCGTCGGGGCGAAGTGCGACCTCGTCGCGGCGGTCGGCGACGACCGCGGGGGCGAGCGGCTGCGCAACATGTTGTCGGCGATCAACGCCAGCCTCGACTCGCTGGTCGTCGTCGAGCGGCCGACGACGACGAAGACGCGCATCGTGGCGCGCTCGCAGCAGCTCGTGCGCGTCGACGAGGAAGAGGACGCGGACCTCGAGGGCGACGAGGTCGAACGGCTGCTCGCGGCCGTCCAGGACGCCGTCGCGACGGCGGACGCCCTGGTGCTCGAGGATTACAACAAGGGCGTGCTCGTCCCCCGCGTCATCGATGTGGCGATGCAGGCGGCCCGCGCGCGCGGGATCCCGATCGTCGTCGACCCGAAGTACCGCAACTTCTTCCTCTACCGCGGCGCGACGATCTTCAAGCCGAACCGTCGCGAGCTCGAGGCGGCGCTGGGCGCCGAAGTCGATCTCGATCACCCCGAGGCGCTGCCGACGACGTTCGGCCGGCTCGGCGTCGAGCATCTGCTGCTGACGCTGGGTGAGCGCGGGATGGCGCTCATCTCCACCGGCGGCGCGATCAAACGCGTTCCGACCGTCGCGCGCGAGGTCTACGATGTCGTCGGCGCGGGCGACACGGTGACGGCCTATCTCGCGCTGACCCTCGCCGCCGGCGGCTCGGCGACGGAAGCGGCGATCATCGCGAACTTCGCGGCAGGCGTGGAGGTCGGAAAGCTCGGCGCGGCCACGGTGTCGCCCGACGAAGTGCTGGAGGCTTACGACGCGTTCGTCGCGTCGTAGATTCAGATCGGCTGCGGTCCCGTAGCTTAGCCGGTTAAAGCACCCGACTCATAATCGGAGGATCGTGGGTTCAAGTCCCACCGGGACCATGATGCACGGAGCTACCATCGTGTTCCGCCGTTGACTATATTTGGAGGATCGGGAGCGTAGCTCAGCTGGTTAGAGCGCTGCTTTCACACAGCAGAGGTCCACGGTTCGAGTCCGTGCGTTCCCATAGTCCCAAAAATCGAAATAAACGAGAAACGCGCGACGAGCTTCGGCTCCTCGCGCGTTTCTCGTTTTCAGGCGTGTCCGCTACTGGATCGAGACCTCCGCACCCGCCTTCCGCAGACGGCCGGCGAGTGCCTCGTCGACGCGGGCTTCGATGAGCAGGCGGTCGCCGTCCATGCGCTGATCGAGCACCTCGCCGTCGCGATGGATCTCGGCGAGCGTCTTCCCATCGGCCGGCGACAGCCGGATGTGCGTGAGCGGACGGCGCGCGCGGACCGCGGCGGCCAGCGCGCGGCGGAGCGGGTCGAGCCCCTCGTCGGTCACCGTAGAGACGAACACCGCCGACGGCACGAGCGCGGTGATGCGCTCCTGAAGCGCGAGCAGCTCGTCGTGCGACAACAGGTCGATCTTGTTGAAGACCAGCAGCTTCGGGCGGTCGTTCACCCCGAGCTCGTCGAGCACCTGCTCGACGACCGTCCGCTGCTCTTCCCACGTCGGAGAGCTCGCGTCGATCACGTGCAGCAGCAGGTCGGCGTCGCGCGTCTCCTCGAGCGTCGCGCGGAACGACGCCACGAGATGGTGCGGCAGCTTCCGAATGAACCCGACGGTGTCGGTGACGAGCACCCGCGACTGATCGCCGAGGTCGACGTCGCGCGTCAGCGGATCGAGCGTCGCGAAGAGGCGGTCCTCGACAAACACTTCCTGGTTCGACAACGCGCGCAGGATCGACGACTTGCCGGCATTCGTGTAGCCGACGAGCGACGCCCGGAACTCGTTGTGGCGCGACTGCCGCTGGATCTCCCGGCTCTTCTGCACGTCTTGCAGCCGCTCGCGCAGGATCTTGATGCGATGGTTGATGAGCCGGCGGTCGGTCTCGAGCTGTGTCTCACCGGGACCGCGCACGCCGATGCCACCGCGGAACTTCTCGAGGTGGGTCCACATGCGCGTCAGCCGCGGCAGCATGTACTCGAGCTGCGCGAGCTCGACCTGCATCTTCGCTTCGGCGGTGCGCGCCCGGACGGCGAAGATGTCGAGAATCAGCTCGGCGCGGTCCATCACGCGCTTGCCGATCGCATCCTCGATGTTCTTGCCCTGGCTCGGACTCAGCTCGTCGTCGAAGATGACGAGCGACGCGCCGGTCTCGCCGACCTTGTCGCGCAGCTCCTCGATCTTGCCCGCGCCGAGGTAGGTCCCCGGATGCGGCTTGTCGATCTGCTGGACGAGATCGCCGACGACGACCGCGCCGGCCGTGTCGGTGAGCTCCTCGAGCTCGCGAAGATGGTCGCCCACCAAACGGCGGGCGCCGGGCCGCTTGAGCGGCGCGCTCACGAGGAGCGCGCGATCAATCGGCTGTTCGACGATGATAGGTTCGCGACTTATCTGTAGATCCTCGCGGAGTGACGCGCGATCAGCGCGCCAGACCGGTCGTGGTGAAGCGACCCGTCGACGAATACGGCACGGTGAAATGTCCGACCGGCGACCCGACGGTCACGTCGCCGAGCACGTGGTAATTGATCGCGCCCGTGTTCAGAATGCTACGCCCCGCGGCGCCGATACCCGAGTACGTGAAGTCGACCGGGATCGTGACGATCGTCGAGTCGTTGTCGTTCACGGTGAACTGGTTGCTCATCGTGCCACTCGCGACCTTGACGCTGTCGCCGGCGAGGTTGACCTGATACCGCAGCTGTGTGGCGTCGAGGCGATAGTGGTTCGGGTTGTAGACGCTCAGCTTCACGTCGAGCGATCCGCCCGTCAGCCCCAGCCCGCGGACCGCGACGCTGCGCAGGTTCACGACCGGGTTCTGGAACGCCGCCTTCCCGAGCACCGAACATCCCGCCCCGATCAACGCCGAGGCCGCCACGACCAACGTCAACGTGAGTTTTCTCATGCTTCCTCCCATTCCCCCAAGGATCCCGTCACTCCGAGTTGTCGCTCGCACGCCGCTTCAGCTCCTCCCACCAGGCCAGCCGCTTCGCAATCTCCTTCTCGAAGCCGTACGGGCCAGGCTCGTAGAAGCGCGAGCCCTGTAAACGCTCCGGCAGGTACTCTTGCGGGATGTATGCCTCCGGGGCGTCGTGCGCGTACTGATACCCCTCGTGATACCCCAGTTCCTTCATCAGCTTCGTCGGGGCGTTCCGGATGTGCAGCGGCACGCCCTCGGCCGGGAATCTTTGTGCCGCCTCGAGCGCCGCCCCCAGCGCCACCTTGGCGCTGTTCGACTTCGGCGCCGTCGCCAGGTAGACGATCATCTGCGCGAGCGGCAGGTACCCTTCCGGCGGCCCGAGCATGTGATACGCGTCACGCGCCGCGACGGCCAGCTTGAGCGCCTCCGGATCGGCGAGTCCGATGTCCTCGGCGGCCATCGCCAGCGCCCGGCGGAACATGATCATCGGATCCGCGCCGCCTTCGATCATCCGCGCCATCCAGTACAACGCGCCCTGCGGATCGCTGCCGCGCAGGCTTTTGTGGAAGGCGCTGAGCATGTTGTACGTCTCTTCTCCGCCCTTGTCGTAGCGGGCGAAGCGCAGCTGCAGCGCGTCGCGCATCACGTCGACGGTGATGCGCCCGTTGCGCCCCACGTGCTCCGCCGCCGCCTCGAGCACGCCGAGCGCGCGGCGCGCATCGCCGTCCGCTTCGACCGACAGCAGCTCGATCGCGTCGTCGTCGACGGTGAGGGTCCAGTCGCCGAGTCCACGGGGGGCGGCGCCCCCCGCGCGGGGGTTAAGACGACGGGTGTAGTGGGCGACGACCGACAGCCGGCCGAAACCCCCCACACGCGAGAGGAGCGCGCCATTGATCTCGAACGAGGGATTCTCCGTGGTCGCGCCGATGAGCGTGATGGTGCCGGCTTCGACGTGCGGAAGAAACGCGTCCTGCTGTGCCTTGTTGAAGCGATGGATCTCGTCCGCAAAGAGGATCGTGCCGCGGCCGAGCCGCCGGCGGCCTTCCGCTTCCGCGACGATCTCGCGAACGCGCGGCACCCCCTCGGTGACCGCGGAGAATGGGACGAACTCGCGATCGGTGTACTGCGCGATCACGCGCGCGATCGTCGTCTTCCCGGTGCCCGGCGGCCCCCAGAAGATCATCGACGAGACGGTGCCCTTCTCGATCGCTTCGCGCAGCGGCTTGCCCGGCCCGAGCAGATGGCGCTGGCCCACGACTTCGTCGAGCGTGCGCGGACGCATGCGCGCCGCGAGGGGTTGCGGCAGCGTCGGCGCGAACAACGAGCCGGTCCCCTGCTCGTTGAACTCCTCTTCCATCCCGCGCTTGCGACGATCAGCCATTGGGCAAAAGCTAAACTCAGAGCGCGGCGATCGACCGCGCGACGAAATAGAGCAGGCAGCCGCCGATGAAGCTCGCCGGGATTCGATACCCCGGACGATCCTGGAACTCCGGTACGAGATTCGACGCACCCACGTAGAGCGTAACCCCCGCCGAGATGGGGAGCCCGTAGGTCTGGAGCCACGTCAGGTAATCCGTCAGCAGCACGCCGGCGATCGTCGTCGCGCCGAGCGCGGCGGCAGCTAAGATCGCGCGGCTGCGCGGCGCACCCGCCGCAAGAAAGAGGCTCGAGATCGCGA
>CBHWBX010000355.1:0-5000 GCA_966111935.1 uncultured Gemmatimonadaceae bacterium | reverse complement strand
GCTATTCGTTCGACATGCTGGGCGAGGGCGCGCGAACCGCCGACGACGCCGAACAAGCGATCGCGCGCTGCTTCGAATCGTTCAGCGCCGAGCGGTCGAGGGCGTATCGCTCCGTGGTCGGTCAGCAGGGTGCACTCGGCGCCGTCCTCGTGCAGCGCCTGGTGCGCGCGACGACCGCAGGTGTCGCCTTCAGCCAGGATCCGCTCACCGGTGATGGCGATCGGATCGTGATCGATGCCGCCGCGGGCCTTGGTGAAGCCGTGGTCAGCGGACGCGTGACGCCGGACGGATTCGTCGTCTCGCGCGCGAACGACGCGATCGTCGAACGGCGGATCGCCGGCACGCACGCGACGCTGAGCGACACGCAGGTCCGCGCCGTCGCCGGGCTCGCACGCGACGTCGAGAGGCACGAAGGCAGTCCCACGGACATCGAGTGGGCGTTCGACGGAGACCAGCTCTTCCTTCTTCAGGCGCGACCGATCACGACACGCGCCGCCGAGCGTCCGGCCGACGATTGGAAGCCGGAGCTCGACACCGAGATCGATCCGCGCTTCCCGCTCTACTCGAGCGGCAACGTCGGCGAGATCCTGCCCGGCTGCGTCACGCCGCTCACGTACAGTGTGTTCAGCCGAGGCGTCGAGGTCGCGTTCCGCAATCTGATGGAATCGCTCGGCTCAATGACCGACGTCGGACCGCGGCCGGTGGTCCTCGGCTTCTTCGATCATCGCGTCTATCTGAATGTCTCGTACTTCATGGCCGCGGCGGACAAGTCGCCGGGATCGTCGAGCAGCGACGTGTACGAGGAGCTCATCGGACCGCCGCCGGAGCGTCACCCATCGTTCACGACCGCCGATCTCCTGCCGTGGAATCTGCTGCGCGGAATGAAGATCATCGGCCGCTTCCTCGCTATGCAGGGCCGGCTCGACGCCGACATCGCGGCGATTCGCGCGAAGTTCGACGACAGCGCCGCTCGCTTCGTGTCGACACCGCTGGAGCGATGGGCGAACGAGGAGCTTGCCGCGTGGGTCGAGGTCGACGACGCCGCGCTTCAGCCGGGCATCGTTCACATTCGCGCGTCGCAGTTTGCATCGACGTCGTTCTCGGCGCTGCGTAAGCTCTCGCGCTCGGCGCTGAACGACACCGACGGCGCGATTGCCGCGAGCGTCGTGACGGGCATCGGGACAATCACGAGCGCGGATCCGGCAACGTCCTTGTATGCGATGGCGCAGATCGTTCGCGACGACGCGGAGCTGTCGGCCGCGTTCGCGCGCGAGCGCGACGATGAGACGCTGCTCGAATCACTCGAGACGAGCGGGGCGCCGGCGGCGTCCCGCTTCTGCGACGCGCTCCGGGAGTTCCTCGCGCGCCATGGCCACCGCGGTCTGCGCGAGACCGATTTCCGCTCGCCGAACTGGCGCGAGCGTCCGGCGCAGATTCTCGCGCACGTGCGGCACCACCTCGCGCCGAGCGGGATCGCGCCCGCCGACGTGGCGGCACGACAGTCCGCGCGAAGCGAAGAGGCGCGCGCGCAGCTCATCGCCGCGGTGCCGAGGTGGCGCCAGGGCTATGCGCGCGCGATCATCGACTCGGCGCGCAAGCACATCGCGGCGCGCGAGACGACGAAGGATCTCGCGCTGCGTTTCGTCGATCTCACACGGCGGGTCATCGCCGAAGCAACGAACCGGCTCGGGGATCGCCTCGCGTCCACGGACGACGTGCACTTTCTGCTCGCATCCGAGCTCTCGAGCGCGCTCCGTGGTCACCTGTCGGCCGACGAGATTGCCGCGACCGTGACCCGCCGCCGCCGCGAGCTCGCGTGGAGCGAGCGTGTTGCCGCACCGAAGGTGCGGGATGGATCGCGAGCGAAGTCGCCGGCGAGGGCAACACCGACCGTATCGGGTGAGGCGACGCTGCGTGGTGTCGCCGTGAGTCCCGGCGTGATCGAGGGGCGCGCGCGCGTCGTCCTGAATCCATCGCAGGCGGCGCTCGACGCCGGAGATGTCCTCGTCGCGCCGGTGACCGACGTGGCGTGGACGCCGCTCTTCCTGCGCGCATCGGCGCTCGTCGTCGAGGTCGGAGGGCCGCTGTCGCACGGGTCGATCGTCGCGCGCGAGTTCGGTCTGCCGGCGGTCACCGCGGTCGCCGGCGCGACGACGTCGATCCGCGACGGCGATCGGATTCGCGTCGACGGCGGACGCGGAACGGTCATGATCGTCGAACGCGGAGCCTGATGTACGCGCTGTTCACGGCGATCCCGCTCGTCGGCCATCTCAATCCCTTGATCCGGCAGGCGGCGGAGCTCCAGCGTCGCGGGCGGCGCGTCGCCATCGCAACCTTTCGCGAGCTCGCTGCGCACGTGGAATCCGAGTGCCCGGGGCTGCCGGTCGTCGATCTCGGACCGCTCGGCGATCTGCGCCGCGTGTTGCGCGAGAACGAAGAGGCGGCGTCGCGCGACCGCGATTTCGCGCGCGGCACGCTGCGCATCGTCCGCGGCCTTACGGCCGTCTGGCCGGCGATGTTCGACGGCCTGCAGAGCGCGATTGCCGACGATCGACCCGACGTGATGGTCGTCGATCTCTTCTCCTCGGCGGGAATGTGCGTCGCCGATGCGAACGGGATTCCGCTCGTCGTCAACAACCCGGATCTCCTCGCATCACTTCCGGTGACGCTGCTCCCTCCCGCCGACGACGTCCCGTTTCTCTTTTCCGGGCGATCGATTCGCGACGTCGGCCTCGCTCAGCGCATTGCCGGACCGATCGTACGGCGTCTCGCGCGTCTCGCGACCCGTTTGACGATCGAGCGCGACCTCAACGCACTGCGGGCGTCACGCGGACTGCGACCGACGACTATCGATGCGCTGCTGCGCGACCGCACGATTCTCGTCGATGGCGCATTCGGCCTGGAGTATCGCCGGCCAATCCCGCCGAACGTGCACATGGTTGGCCCGATGCTGCACGCCGAACATGAGCGCCTACCCGACGAGCTCGCGCGATGGATCGAGGACGGCTCGCCCGTGGTGTATGCGAACCTCGGCACGCTCGCCGTGGCATCGAACGAACAGCTCGAGGCGATGCTCGCGGCGCTGACCGACGATCGCTTTCGCTCGCTGTGGATTCTCAAGGATGCGCAGCGGGCGCGTCTTCCGAAACAGCTCCCGGAGAGCGTTCGCGTGCTTTCCTGGGGGCCGGCGCCGATCACCGTGCTCGAACATCCCGACGTGCACGCGTTCGTCTCGCACTGTGGAATCAACAGCGTCTACGAATCGATTGCCGCGGGCACGCCCATCGTCGGCATTCCAATGTTCGCCGATCAGCGCGACATGGCCGTGCGCGTCGCCGATGCGGGGGCGGGCGTGTGGATCGACAAGAATGCAGTGCGCGCGGCCGACCTCAAAGCGGCGATCGCGCGCGTAGTCGACGATCCGAGCTTCGTCGCGGCGCTGCCGCCGTTGCAGGACGCCTTTCGTGCACGGGCGGCGTCGAGCGCGCTGCTGACCTCATCGAGCAGGCACTGTCATGACGCGTGCGCGGCCATCTCCAGCGCATCGACCGTCGTCGCCACCGCATCACGCGCCCCGAGGCGCGGTGCGAGCGCCCGTGCGTTCGCGACATGACGTCCACTGACGAGCTCCGTCAGTCCCGCGGCGAGGTGCGCTGCATTCAACGATCGCTTCCACACGGCACGCGGTCCGATCCCGACCCGCCGCACGCGGTCCGCCCAATAAAACTGATCGAGTAAATGCGGCACGAGCAGCTGCGGCACGCCCGCCCGCGCCGCCGTTGCCGTCGTTCCCGCACCGCCGTGATGGACGACGCCCGCCGTCCTTGGAAACAGGGCATCGTGCGAGACCTCACCGCATGCGATGCACGACGACGGAAGTGTCCCGCCCAGCCCCGCCCATCCGGATGAGATGATCGCGCGCACGCCCGCGCGCGTCACTGCTTCGATGATCACACGCGTCGTCGACTCGGGATCCTGATCGGTCATGCTGCCGAAGCCGATGTACACCGGCGCCGGTCCGGCCCCGAGAAACCGATCGATCGCGTCCGGCAACGCACCGTGTGTCGGTGCACGCAAGGCGCCCGCGATGACGATCGTCGGGTCGTAATCGAGCGGGGGCGGAGACAGCTCCGGATCGGCGGCGAGAATCAGCTTTCCCCTCGGCGTGAGCGTGCGCGACAGTCGCTCGCCGGTGCGCAGGCCGAGTCGGCGGCGATGTTCGTCGAGCGCGTCGCCGATGAGGGCGCGGACCATCGTGTCGGTGGCTCGCCACAGAACGGCGTTCCCGAATGCCGGCAGTCCTGGAATCGGAATCAGGTAAGGTGCGTGCGCGCGAGATGGGATCGCCATCGCGCCGAACGCCAGACACCGATACGGAATCCGAAGTGCCTCGGCGATCGTCGATGGTGCGCTGACCGCGCCGGCGCCGACGATCAGGTCGAAGCGCGGCGCGATCGGCTCGAGGACGCGGAACTGCTCGTCGAGGAGCTCGCGCATGATGCGCTTCGTCGAGAACAACGCGCGACCGCGGCCATGCTGTACGTCGGGATACTCGTGCAGGAACCGCTGCGCGTCGACTCCGAGATCGACGTGCGCGATGCCCGCCGCCTCGATGGTCGCGCGGGCGTCCGTCGGAGCGGCGAGTGTGACCTGGTGCTTCCGCGCCGCCAGGCCGAGCGCGAGCGCGATCATCGGCTGCACGTCACCGCGCGAGCCGAGGGTCGCGAGAAGAACGTTCACGCGGCCGACGCCGTGACGCGAAACGCGTTCGAGGTGCGCGGCGACGGAGGGAGCGCGTTGTAGACCGCGTCGGCGACGAGGGCCGTCAGGAAGATCGGCAACGCGGCCGCCCACACCGTTGCGTCGACGAACCGGCGCGCGACGCTGGGCCGCGGCGCCCACGGCACGTCGCCGACCGAAGCGAGCGAACGGACCGCGAGCATCGACGCGAGCAGGAAATCGCCCGTCGTCATCAGGTACTCGACCTTCGTCGTCTCGAG
>CBHWBX010000354.1:0-5005 GCA_966111935.1 uncultured Gemmatimonadaceae bacterium | reverse complement strand
TCGGTGCGTCCGACGCGGAGCCCGGTGACGGCTATCGGTCCGAGAGAGCGTTCGCCCATCCCGATAATCTACGCGTCGGACAGGATCGCGCGGACTACAGCCTCGGTGTCGCCGAGGTCCTCGAACACCGCGGCCGGTGAATGGCGCTCGAGCTCTTCGACCGAGTACGTGCCGGTCGCGACGGCGATCGCCCGCGCGCCGATGCCGCGTCCGCAATGGATGTCGGCCGGTGTGTCGCCGATCACGACGACGTCGCCGCCGTGCACGTCGATCCCGAGCTCGTCGCGCGCGCGCCGCTGCGCCACGGCAGGCAGCTCGCCGCGGAGCTCGTGGTCCGATCCATACGCGCCGACGCGGAAGCGCGTCATGTCGATTCCGGCGGCGTCGAGCTTGGCGCGCGCGCCGTCGACGAGATTACCCGTCAGCAATCCGAGCAGCACATCGTTGCGCGCCTCGAGCACGTCGAGCAGCTCGTGAATGCCCGGCATGATCTCGACGGTTGCCGTCGCGGCGCCGAGCTCCTCACGGAGATACTCGAGGTAGAGCTCGAGCAGCGCGTCCATGTTCGCGTCGATGTGCGGATCGCCGTGTCCTTCGAGCCGCATCAGCTCGCGCACGATCTGCGGATCTGTCTTGCCGCCGAAGGCGTGGCCGTCCGGGCCCGTCGAGCCGAAGATTTCGATCAGCGCACGATGGATCGCGCGCTTGCCGGCTCCGGCGGTGAGCAGGATGGTGCCGTCGATATCGAACAGAACGAGCTTCATGCGCGCGTGAGGAGAAGGCCGGCCATGATCGCCGCCGCGCCCACGCCCTGCCACACGGTCGGCTGCTCGCCGAGCATGGCCCACGCGACGAGCACCGCGATCACCGGCTGAAGGTTGGAGTACATCGCGGTGCGCGTCGGACCGATGATCCGAACGCCGCGATAGTAGATGTAGTACGCGATCACGAGCGCGCCGATTGCGCTGTAGAGCACCGCGAGCCAGCCCTTGAGCGGAAAGGTCGCCCAGCTGGTGTGCGCGACCGCGGGTGCCGCGACGAACATCAGCGCGACCGCGCCGCCGACCATCGTCACCGCGGAGAGCTGCATCCCGCCGATACGCTGCGTGTAAGGCCGCAGATAGACAGTGTAGAACGCCCAGCACACCGAGCCCGCCAGCACCAGGAAATCGCCCTTGAGCGACGACCCGCCGGTGGTGTCGGAGGTCGTGCCGGCAACGACGAATCCGATGCCGGCGATCGACACTGCGAGGCCCGCCGCGCCGCGCTTCCCGACGTCGGCGGTGCCGCGCAGCTTGCCGATGAGCGCGATCATCGCCGGCGTCGCGGCGATGACGAGTGCGGCGTCGCTCGCGCGCGTGAGCGCGACGCCGATCACGAAGAACCACTGATAGATCGCGTTGCCGAGCACGCCGAGCCCGAGCAGCGCGAGCATCTCGCGCCGGTTCGGCCACGACATACGACCAAGGGCCACGACGCCGACGAGGACGAGCGCGGCGATGGAAAGCCGCAGACCGTTATACGCCAGTGGATCGACGAGGGTGGTCCCGTATTTGACAACGCTGAAGTTGACGCCCCAGATCGTCGCCATCAGCACCAACGACGCGTCCGTGAGCCAAACGCCCGGCCGCGAAGTCGCGTGGCCGGGCGTGTCCGTTTCGCCTGCAGTCGAACCCATGCACCAAAAGTAGACGCGCGGGCTTTTCCCTGTCTATGTTCAGATGATGCACGTCTCCTTTGCACTCTTCGCCGACGCGGCGAACCTGTCTCAAGAAGGAAAGCTGAACATCCTCGGCGTGTTCGACGCCTTGCAGGTCGCGACGCTTCCCGCCGTTCATCCACGCGCGCATCTCGTCGTTCACCTGAAGGGCAGCGGCGCCGACGTGGGCTCGCACACTGTCTCGTTCCGCTGGCTCTCGCCGAGCGGCCAGGAGCTGTGGAACAGCAGCGGCGATCTCAACGTCGGCTCGCCGCCGCCGGGCGTCACCGAGATGGATCTGCCGCTGATCGCCCAGCTCGATCTGCCGATGGACGCCGCCGGCTCCTACTCGATGGCGATCGCCATCGACGGCGAGCACACCATGGACGTCGGTGTCCAGGTGCGCACGGCGTCGCCGATGGTGCCGAACGGAATTCTGTCGTAGCTAGAGGTAGCGGCGCGCGAACAGAAAACGTTCGCGCAGCCGATCGACGTACGGATCAGCGCGATCGGAGAGATTTTCGATCGCGTATCCGCCTCGGCCGAGCGCGAGGTGCACCATGCGACGCTCGCCGAGCGCGATGCCGACGTGCGTGATGCGCTTGTCGGGCCGGTCGGAGAAGAAGAGCAGGTCGGCGGCGACGAGCTCCCCGATGTCGCGACCCGCGTCGGTCCCGAGCTCGGCCTGTTGCCAGGCATCGCGCGGCAGCTGTAGCCCGTGCAGCGCGAACGTGCTCTGCGCCAGCCCCGAGCAGTCGGCGCCCCACGGCGTCACTCCGCCCCACAGATAGCTCGTTCCACTGAAGAACTCACGCGCCGTGCGCGTGATCGCCTGGGCCTCGAGCGGAAAACGCTCGGCAAGACGATGCGCTTCGACCGTGTCGCCCGACTGCACGGCTTCATCCGGGCCGAGCACGGCGCGCAACGGCAGCGATCGGCGATCCCCCATGCCGGTGCGGGTCACGCAGCCGAGCGAGATCACCGAGGTCTGCCGGCTCTGGCGCGCCGTCGCCTGCGGTGCGCGCGCGAGGAAGCCGGTGTGCATCCAGCCGTCGTATCCGTCGTCGCCGCGGGCGCGCACCCAGTCGCCTTCTTCGTCGAGCACGTCGACGCGATGCCCCGCGATCTGCTGCGAGATCATCTGGCTGGCGATGCGCGGCTCGCTGTGCATCGGGGCGATCGGCGTGCGCACGGTCGCGACGTAGAGGATCGGAGCGTCGGCGTCGACGGTGTGGATTTCAGTTGCCATGTGTATCGGCGAGTCCGGGGATTCCATCGCGGCCGTACGCGGAACGAACGGCGCGTTCGATCGCCTGTTCGACCGCGGCGGCGGCGAGCGTTTCAATGGTCAGCAGCTCGGTGGAAGCACGCTCGCCCTCGAGAGGCGAGACGGCGAACACCACGTCGCCGTCGAACGAGGTCGCGACGGGGGTGATGCGTCGATAGAGTCCGGCGCCGGCGGCGCTCGCGACCTGACTGAGCTCGACGGCGCTCAGCGGCGCGCTACAGGCGACGACGACGAGCGTCGTGTTCTGCATCGCGATGTCCTCGAACGACGATCGCATCGGCGCGCCGCGGAGCATCCGCGCGGTGTCGATGAAGCCGCCCGAGTCGTCGCGCGCGCCGGCGATGATCGCGCCGTCGGCATCGCGCACGTCGCCGAACGCGTTGACGACGGCGAGCGCGCCGACGCTGACCTTCGCGCCGCTCGCGTCGACGATCGCGAGGCCCAACCCGCTCTTCATGCAGCGCGCCGGTCCCAGGATCTTGCCGACGGTGACGCCGGTGCCGGCGCCGATCGCGCCCTCGCGCACCATCGTCGACGCCGACTCGCAGGCATTGAACGCCATCACCGGCGTCGGGCGCGCGTCGAAGATGCCGAGCGGTGTGAGATCGAATACCACCGCGGCGGGCACGATCGGAACGACTCCGGCACCGACGCTGAAGCCGCGCCCTCGCTCTTCCATCCAGTCCATCACGCCGGCGGTGGCGTCGAGTCCGTACGCCGAGCCGCCGGTGAGGAGGACGGCATCGATGCGTCCGCCGACGAGATGCTCGGGCGTCGCCGTCGCGAGCTCGCGCGTGCCGCTCGCGCGGCCAAAGAGCGCGACGCCGGTGCGCAGCGGCTGATCGATGCCGCGCACGACGGTGAGACCGGTCGCACCGGTCTCGTCGGTCGCGTGGCCCACGGCGATGTTCAGCCGCGAGATGTCGATCGGCGCCGTCACGCCAGCGGCTTCGCCGCCGCGGTCGCCGCAGCGTCACGCTTCGCCTGGCACGACCGGCATCGCGTGATGCCGCGCATGTCGCAGATCACACAGATGAACGTGCCGCAGTCCACGCACGGGTAGCCTTCCGACGCACGCTCCTCGTTCCCGCAGGAACGGCAGATCATCGCGTCGTGCTCCAGAATCTTGGACATTGGCGGAAAGATAGTGCTTACGACTCGGCTTCCGCGAGAACGACGGCCGCGAGATCGTCGAGCAGGAACGGCTTGCTGATGACGGGCCGGCCGGTCGCATCGAGCGCGGCGCGCGCGTCGTCGCTCGTCGTGTCGCCGGTGACGAAGACGACGCGTCGCGGCGTCGTACCGCCGATCTCCAGTCGGCGCAGGACCTCGTCGCCGGAAAGGTCGGGCAGCCGCAGGTCGAGCAGCAGGGCATCGTACGTCCCGATCGATGCGCGCGTGATTCCTTCGCGTCCGGAGGCGGCGAGATCGACGGTGTGTCCGAGCGAGCGGAAGAAGGTCGCGACCGCGCTGCGAATCGCCGGCTCATCGTCGATCACGAGAATTCGGCGCCCGGTGGCGGGCTGCGTCGGCCCGACCGACGTCGGCTCGTCGACCAGCGTCGGCGGGACGACGTATGGGATCTCTACGAAGAACGACGCCCCTTCGCCGACGACCGATTCGACGCGGATGCGACCGCCGTGCTCGCGCACGATGCCGTCGGAGATCGAGAGCCCGAGCCCCGTGCCCTCGCCGACCGGCTTCGTCGTGTAGAACGGATTGAAGATCCGCGACTGCACCTCCGAGGCGATCCCCGGACCGGTGTCGGAGACGCAGACGATCAGTTGCCCCTCGCGCGCGCTCGTGCTCACGACGATGCGCCGCGGCCCCTCCCACGACGTCAGCGCATGCTCGGCGTTGATGACGAGGTTGAGCACCACCTGCTGGAGCTGGAACGGGTCCGCCCAGGTGATCGGCAGATCCGCCGCGAGACGCGTCTCGACCTCGACCTGCGGGATGCGCAGCGCGTAGCTGCGCAGCTCGATCGTGTCCTCGACGACACGATTGAGGTCGGTGAC
>CBHWBX010000353.1:0-5007 GCA_966111935.1 uncultured Gemmatimonadaceae bacterium | reverse complement strand
GTGCCGCCGCGCAGACGGCGACGCCGAGCGACAGCGCCGGCAACGTCGTGAACGTCGTGAACGTCGCGAGTGTCGTGCGCGATACCGCCGCGGCGCTGGCTGACGCCCCCGCCTCGGCGATGTCCCAGACCGGCGCCCCGCTGACCGGACTGCGCTCGGCCGTACATTCCAAGGAGACGGCGCGAGCCCTTCAACCGAACGCCCGGGCCACCAGCGCCAATCTTGGCCAGGCTCGTGCAATGATGATCGTCGGCGGTGCGGCACTCATCACCGGCGCGATCATCGGCGGCGACCCCGGAACGGTGATCATGGTCGGCGGTGCCATCATCGGCCTCTACGGCCTGTACCAGTATCTACAGTAAGTAATCGTTATCGCACCTCAGTTATCGCTCCTCCCTGCGGCGCTTCGCACCTCCGGTCGGAGTTCCGCAGTGGAGAGAAACCTTGACTAAGCACGCATGACCCGCTCGCTGCAGGGGAATCGTCGCATCGCACTCGTCCTCGGTGGCGGGGGCATGAAGGGCTTCGCGCACATCGGCGTGATGCGCGCCCTCGAGGAGCGGGGCATCGTGCCGACGCTGTATGCGGGCACGAGCATCGGTGCGCTGCTCGCCGCGGCCCGGCTGAACGGCACGCCGATCGAGGAGCTGCGGCAGCGCGCCGAGTCGTTTCGGCGGCGCGATCTGTTCCGCATCAACCACTTCGGCATGCTCATGGAGCGGATGCGCTCCCCGTCGATCTACCTTGAGGATCCGCTGCGCGATCTCATTCGCGCCGTCGTGCCGAAGGGGACGTTCGACGATCTGTCGAAGCCGCTGCTCGTGAATACCGTCGACCTCGAGCGTGGCGCCCCGGTGATCTGGGGCACACCGGGAATGACCGACGTCGACGTGCAGGACGCGGTCTACGCGTCGTGCGCGCTGCCGGGCTTCTTCCCGCCCGGCCGTGTCGGCGGCAGGCTGTGCGTCGACGGCGGCGTCATCGACAATCTCCCCGCTGGGATCGCGTCGCTGGACGCCGATCTCGTGATCGCGGTCGACGTCGGCAGCGCCGAGCTGCAGCCGATCACCGACGGATTGTCGATCGGCTTCGCGAGCATCTACATGCGCGCCGCGACGACGATGATGCACGCCCTGCAGCAATTCCCGCTCACGCACTGGCAGGGTCCGCCGATGGTGCTGATCCGCCCACGCTGCGCCGAGGACTGGCTGAGCTTCGCGCACATCCCCGAGACGATCGAGGAAGGCCATCGCGCCGCGCTCAAGGCGCTCGAGGACATCGACGCGTTCTACGATCAGCCCGGCGGCGTCTATCCGCGCCGGCGCTTCGAAGTCGACGTCGATCGCGACCGCTGCATCGGCTGCGGGCTCTGCGTGTCGCTCGCGCCGGGACTCATGGGCATGGATGCCCAGGGCAAGGCGTACACGCGCACGAAGACGGTCGACTGGTCGCCCGCGGACGGTGACTTCGTCGGGTACTGTCCGACGCACGCGATCGTCGCGCGGAAGATCGAGCGGATCGTGCCGTTGAAAGCGGGCGAGCGAGGCGCGGCCTGACGCTCAGACGACCCGCTTGACCTCGAGCACGTCCGAGATGCGGGTGCCGTCCCAGATGTAGCGCAGGTGCCTCTGCTCGCGACATGACGAGAGAAGTCGCGGGCGAAACACGCCAACGCACGAGCCGCCTTCGTGCCGCACCGAATCGTAGACGATGCCGTTCGATCCGCCGGCGCGCAGGGCGCCGCCCAGGAGCTGCGAGGCGGTGTAGTCGTCGGTGCGATACACCTCGGGAAGGATCGGGCGCATCTTGCGCAGGTCGTGCAGGGCGCCCTTCACGATCACGCTCAGCACGCGCATGTCGAGCTCTCGTCGCGGCTGACCCGTCGCGCGCAGGAAGCGCTCGCGATGGTAGCGCGTCTCGGCGATCGCCGTCGTCTCCCGCTGCGCGGCGTAGAAGACGCCGTAAGTGCCGTTGCTGAAGCGACTGCCGTCGGGCGAGACGTGCGTGAACGCGGCCATCACATAGCCGGCGCCCGGACCGACGACACGATCTTCCTTCGGCACGAGCGAAAGATCGCCGACGGCGTCGCGCAGACGCGGGTTGAATGCGGATTCGATCGCATGCACCGCGTCGAGATCGCGCGGATCGGCGACGCGCTCGAACAGCTCGATCGGCGGATACACGCTCGGAATGATCCGCACCGCCGATCGCCACTGCACGTTACGCACGGCAATGGGCTTGTCCGGCGACGGCGTCAGCGGAATGACCGGCGTTCCGACGGGGGTGCGCATCAGGCGAAGTCGCCGCCCCGTTCGCCGTCGAGATAGGCGCGGGTGAGGAACAGTCCGGCGACGCCGCTCAGCATCAGCTCGAGCGCAGGACGCCCGCCGAACAGGGGCGCGTCATTCGGCCGGAATATCCAGTCAGCCGACGCCGGACCGGGCAGCAGGATCTGGAGACTCTTGTAGATGCCGAAGACATGCGACAGCCGCTCGAGCGTATCCGGCGGCAGCGCGGCCGGCGCAAGCTTCTTCCAGCGAAAGAAGGTCGTGCGAGACGTCAGCCCGAGGAGCGCCATCTGCTGCGCGGCGTCGAGCTCCCACTCGGTGGCGATGTTGAAGAACGTCGCCAGCCCCGCGCGCGCGAGCGTGGCGGAGTCGAGCTGTTCGAGTGCGGGAGCCGGAGCGCGGAGTACCATGCGGATGCCTGCCGTCGTCGGAGGTCTCAGGGCAACTTAGTACCAAATGGTACTTATCCGCAATATTAGAATCGAATGGGACTACTGATCACGATGACGACATATCCGTCTGTTTGAGCGCCTCGACGAAGGTGTGCTCGCTCCACGAGAGCACGCTCCCCTGCACCGCCCGCACGATCCGGCCCGACGCGTCGATGAAGATCAGCATCGGCGCGCGATCGATGTGGTGCTCGGCGAGCCAGCTCGAGTCGGCAGCCACAGGCTGCGTGAGCGGACTCCCGAGATCGCCCCAGTACCCGGGCGACAGCGACGCCGGCTGGAGCGTCGCCGAGACGACCTGTCCGGCCGGCGCGGACTCGAGCAGCTCGGCGACGTGCGCCCGCTGCGCGTCGCACGGCGGGCAGTCGTACTGGAACAGATAGAGCACGCGCGCCTGACCATTCGCGCCGAGCGTCGCGCCCTGGCCGTCGCCGAGCGGCAGCTCGGCGAGCGAGACTCCGCGCAGCTCCGAGACGTCGTGCCAGTCGGTGCGCGCGAGCTGCCGCGTTCGGCCGGCGAGCCAGCGGGCGCCGAGCAGCCCGACGAGCAACGAGCCGAGCACCAGCGGAAGCGCGCTGTGCGAGCGCCTGGGCGGCGGGGCGGATTTCCGGCGCGGCGAGGGCATGCATCGGAGTATCGGCGGCCCGCCGGTCAGCTTTACGCCACCCGCCGGAGGCCCGCCTAGAGCGCACCGCGGACGATCCGCTCGTAACCGTCCACCGCCGCGCGCAGCTCGGAGATGGCGATGAACTCGTCGGGGCGATGGGCGACGTGAATCGACCCGGGCCCGAAGAGGAACGGTGTGCCCCAGTTGGTCAGCGCCGGAATGTCGGTCGCGAACGCGGCCACCGATGTCTTGAAGCCTTCGACCGTGCCGAGCTTCACCGGCGGGACCATCGGTCCCCACTCGAGCGATGCCCGTCCTTCGGCCCACTGCTCGACGATCCGCTGCACCTCGTCGGCCGGGCTGACGAGGCGGATCATCAGCCGCGCTTCGGCCCACGGGGCGACGACGTTGTCCGCGACGCCGCCGGCGAGCGATCCGATGTTCACCGTCGTCTCGCCGAACAGCGGCTCGCTCGGGAACGTCACGGAATCGAGATCGGCGAGCAGCTTCACGAGATCGCGCGTCGCCGAGTGCCCGAGGTGCGGATACGCGGAGTGGGCCGCCTGTCCGGCGGTGCGCACCGTGACGCGAATCGCGCCCTTGGTTCCGAGGGCGAGCGTGCTCTCCGTGGGCTCGCCGTCGATCATCACGCGGCTCGTCGCGGGGATCGTCTTCGCGGCGAACGCCTCGTTGGCCGCGTGCGCGCCGTCGTGGGTCACCTCTTCGCCCACGACGAAGAGGAGCGCGACCGGCAGTCCATCCTTCCGCAGACGCTCGGCCGCGCAGATCATCGCCGCGGCGATCCCTTTCGCGTCGCAGGCGCCGCGGCCAAGGATGCGATCGCCCTCGATCCGCGGCGGGATGAACGGCGGCACCGTGTCGAGGTGCGTGGAAAGCGTGACGAGCGGCGCGTCGTGCGCCGTCGCGAAGATGTCGTCGCGCCCTTCGCTCACGGGGATGCGCCAGGTGCGCCATCCGCGGTCGCAGAGGTAGCGATCGAGCCAGGCGACGACCTCCCCCTCATGGCCGCTGGTCGACTCGATGGACATCAGCTCGGTCGTGAGCTGAACCGGATCACTGGCGATATGCATCCGGGCAAGATCGACCGCCCGGGGCAGCGTGCGCAACGGCACCGGCGTGGCGTCCCGTGCAGGACCGTTTGGGTTAGATTGTTCGGTAGCCTGGCGGTACGGTTGCGACCGACGCCAGTGGCTCCGTTTGTCACGATCGGCCCCATGCGAGAGCCGACCCGAGAGACATTCCATGTCCAGCAAGAATTCCTTCGGCAGCCGTGCGACCCTCACGGTCGACGGGAAGCAGTACACGCTGTACCGCCTCGATGCCCTCGACGGTCCGTCGAAGGGCAACGCCGCGAAGCTCCCCTTCAGCCTCAAGATTCTCCTCGAGAATCTCCTCCGCAACGAAGACGACGCGTTCGTGAAGAAGAGCGACGTCGAGGCGATGGCGAAGTGGGACGTGAAGAGCAAGGACGAGAAGGAGATCGCGTTCCGCACGGCGCGCGTGCTGCTCCAGGACTTCACCGGCGTCCCCGCCGTCGTCGATCTCGCGGCGATGCGCGACGCGATCAAGTCGCTCGGCGGCGATCCGCAGCGCATCAACCCGCTCCAGCCGGTCGACCTCGTGATCGACCACTCGGTGCAGG
>CBHWBX010000352.1:0-5024 GCA_966111935.1 uncultured Gemmatimonadaceae bacterium | reverse complement strand
CGAGTTGCACGAGCTCGATCGTGATCTCGACGACCAGCTGCGGCAAAGCCCCCTGTGGCGTGCGCAGAATGACCTCCTGCAGTCGGTGCCGGGCATCGGGACCAAGACCGCGCGGACGATGCTCGTGCTCTTGCCCGAACTCGGCATCGTCTCGGGCGGCGAGATCGGCAAGCTGGCCGGCCTTGCGCCGCTGAATCGCGACAGCGGCAGCATGCGCGGCACGCGCCACATTGGGGGCGGACGCGCGCGCATCCGGGCGGCCCTCTTCATGGCGACCCTCGCGGCGCGGCGCTGCAACCCGGTAATCCGCGCCCTGTATCGCCGCCTGGTCGATGGCGGCAAGCCGAAGATGGTCGCGCTCGTCGCCTGCATGCGCAAACTGCTCGTCATCCTCAACGCGATGCTGAAAACAAAAACGCGGTGGCAGCCGATGCCGGCCACCACCGCTTGATTTTCAACACAACTGCTCTGCGGTGAGCAGTTGCCCCTGACCTCAGCGTCCACGATTCGCGAGACGGAACTCGGGAAGCACCGTCTGCGTGTCGGTGATCTGATCACGGATCTTGGCGCGGACGTCGAGATAGCGCGTGTACGCCTGTGCGACGGCGCTCGAGGCGGAGCCGAAGGCGCCCTGGCAGCGGGTGCTCGACGAGGGATCGATCATGCAGGCGGACGAGGCGCGCTCGAGGCGGGTGAGCGCGGTGCCCGCGTCGCGGAGGGCGGCGAGCAGACGGCGATGGAGATCGCCGAGGTCGTCGGGGACCGAGGTGGACTCGAAATGCTGGGCGATCTCGTCGAGGCTCTGCGCGGCATCGCGGCTGCGGCGGGTGATCTCGGAGAGGATCGCGACGGCGGAGTCGTGCGGAGTGAGCAGCAGCATCTGCGCGCGCACCTGAGCGCGCGCCGGGAAGAAGTCGAGGCGGCGGATCGCGCTGTCGGCAACCTTCGCGACGGAGGTCGCGTACGCGGCTTCGCGCTCGGCGTCGGTCGGGCGCGATGGCGCCTGCGCGTCGACGGCGGACGAAGCAAGCGCACCGATGAATGCGGCGAGCGCGACGGGTCCGAGCTTCATGAGTCTATTCTTTTGCGCGGCGTCGGTGGGGGCAAGAGAAAATTCGGGTCGCGCAACCCGCACCCCGCAACCCGAAAGCCCTGGGAAAAGCCAACGGCGTCCGCCTCCATAGTCGGGATCGTTAACTCGCCGGCAGGGTCTTACGTCTAAACAGGTGTCTAGGAGGTACGATGACTCTCGCCATGAAGCGAGCCGGACTGGCCGCGGTGGTTGCCGCGGTGATCGGTGCCGGCGCATGTAACAAGAACGCACCGGTCGACGACGCGCTGAAGGCGGATCTGGCCGCGGCAGGCGGCAATGCCTCCGACCTCCAGCTCGCGGGAGCGGCGGCGAAGCCGCAGGTCGTCGTGTCGGCGATCGAGGGCGGTCCGACGTCGGCACCGGCCAAGGCCGCACCGACGAAGGTCGCGAAGCCGAGCGCGAAGCCCGTGACGCACGTCGCGCCGCGGAAGCAGACGCCCGCGCCCACGCCGACGGTTCGGGCTGAAGAGCCGGCGCCTGCTCCAGTGGAGAAGGCTCCGGCGATGGAAGCGCCCGCCCCTGCTCCGGCTCCAATCGCGGCTCCTGCACCTGCGCCGGCCCCGCGCGAAGATCACCGCGTCTACAAGACGGAAGGTGAAATCTTCCGTCAGATGCCCTGGATCAGACCGTAGCGTCGCCGGCGGTCTCGAGACCGCCAGGCTTGCGATACCAGTACGCAATCCCGAGCAGGAACGCGCTCGTGACGAGGTAGGCGACGATGCGCGCGCCGAAATCGAACCAGGTCGTCGCGCCGTAGAACGCGGTGAGCGCGGCGACCAGCGCGAGCATCAGCCCCACCTGACGCAGCCGCGCCGAGTGGCGCGCGCGTCCGGCGCCGACGCAGGCGACGGCGGTCGCGGCGAAGTAGGTGACGAGGAGCAGCGTCGACGTGCTCGCGCTGTATGCCCACGCCAACTCGAGCATGATCCAGACGAAGGCCCAGATCCAGGGCGCGGTCGTGACGCCGCGCAACAGGAGCTGGGCCGCGCGCGCATAGGTCCACTCGGGACGCTCGCCCATCGCGACGCGCGTCGCCGTGCGCATCCAATGCCAGAAGCGCGCGACGATGACGAGGCCAATCAACAGAACGACCGCCGTGAGCGTCGGCTCGGTCATGAACGGCGACGGCAGATACGCGCGACGCGACGTCAGCCCTTCGACGCTCACGAGCGCGGCGACGAAGAGAATGAACAGCCCCGAGCCGAGCCAGCTCATGCTCGGCTTGGCTCGATGCGCGGCGAGGACGACCAGGGCGAGCACGACGAACGCAGTGAACTTGCCGAGCGGCTCTTCGAGCGGCGCCGAGGCGAGGACACCCGACGCGAGGACGACCGCCGCGAACGCTGAAGCGTCGCGCAGCGAGTTGACGGCGCGCCGCCAGGTGAAGGCGACGAGCATCGCGACACCGGTCGCATGCGCAGCCGGCACCATGCCGATGTTGCGCAGCGCTTCGCCCATCTCGAAGAAGAGCGCGAGCGGAATGATCGCGGCGTCGATCCAATCGAGGAACGCGATCGAGTCGCGTGTCCGGCGCAGCAGGCTCGACTGCGGCAGGAACGCCTGGCGATCGAGCAGAAAAAGCCAAAGCCCGGCGAGGAGCGCGACCGTCGCGGCGACGACCCATGCCGTCGACGTGAAGAGCAGCGGCGTGCCGAAGGACGCGAGCGCGCCGAGCAAACCGAGCCAGCGCAGCGCGGCGCGCTTGCGATCGTCGGGCGCGAACGGAACGACGCCCGCGGCCGCGATGACGAACGGCAGCGCGAGCGCGAGCAGGAACGCGGTGGTATTCGTGCGATGTCCGAGATCCGCGCCGACGAGCGTGAACAGCGCCGAGACGAGATAGAAGACCCGCCAGGCGATCGGCCAGCTGCGGCCGCTGATCGCGAAGCATGCCGGCAACAGCACGACGAGCGCGTAGGCGAGCAGCGCGTAGACGTTGCCGGTTCCGTCGCTCGTGACGAAGGGCGCGAGCGCCGCACCGCCGAAGCCGACACACCACAACGGCTCGTCGTCCTCGGCGTGCGCGAAGATCGCGAGCGCCCATGAGAGGAACGCCACGCCGGCGAAGGCGACGAGCGTCGGGACGAGATGGAAGCCCGGTCCTGCGGCGTAAGCGCAGACCTGGATGATGACGAGCGCGAGGGCGAGGATGCTCGAGCCGAACGAGCGCTCGCGCGCGCGGAGCCTGAGTCCCCATGCGGCGAGGCCCGTGGCGAACGCGAGCCCGACGAGCACACGCGCTTCGGGGCCAAGACGAAGGTATCCGTTGCGGATCGCCCAGCTCAGGAAGGTGCCGACGGCGGCGACGGCAGCGAGAACGGCGATCGCGAGCATGCCGTAGCGTCCGAGCAGACGCTCGAAGTCGAGCGGCGTCGAGTCCTTCCGGCGTCGCTCGTGCGCGGCAGCAGGCGACGCCGCGGCTGCGAGGGGTACATCCACAGTCGCGGTCGTCTCAGCGTTTACAGCCGAGCTTGCCTGCGCACCGTTGAGCTCGGCGCGAATGGCCGCCACTTCGGTCGAGATGGCGGCGAGGGCACGCTCGACACGCGCGAGGCGGGATTCGAGGGAGGCGGGCGTTGCGGCGCTCACTGGACGAACAATTGCGCGCTAACGGGGATAGGACAAGGGTACGCGATGACCGGGCTCGGCGTATGCGTGACGTAACTCACGGCGCAAACCCGGTCCAGGCTGTTCAGTGAGCGGCCCTCAGCCAATTGTGTTTCGCGACTCTTGAAGGAAGATGCAGCCGCCAGTAGACGCACCGACGCCCGAAGCTCTCGCCGACCTCGTCGCGCGATGCTCACAAATAGAACGTTACGCCACACAGCTCACGGCAGCGGAGGAGACCCGAATCGCGGCGCTCGCCTCCGGCCTGCTCGAGATGCGGGGCGTCCTGGCGTTGCCCGAGCTGAAGCCGGAGAAGCTCCCGATGCGGCAGCGCCGGATCGCGCACTGGCAGCTCACGGCATCGCATCTGTCGGCGGCGCTGACACCGCCGATCAAGAAGCTGCACGGCACGCTCGCGCTCGACGAGCACGAGCAGGTGAAGATCCTGTCGACGCGCAACTGGCGAGGGGCGTGGCGGGACGTCACACTGTGGCGCCCCGGCGTGTGCGGCCTGTCGTCGCACGATCTCATGGAATATCTCGTCGGGCTCACCGGCCTCGCGCAGGAACGCGCGCCCGCGGCCGCGCATGCACTGCTGATCCGGAGCTCGGCCGTCGCCGCGGCAACCGCGGTCACTACGGCGCGGCCACGCTCACGATAGGTAGGTCGAGCGGCTCGGCCCACGTTTCCCACTCGCGCGCGGTACGCGTCTTCATTACCGCGGTGAGATCCGATTTCATCGGAAGCTCGAGCGCGGCGTAGAGCCGCTCCTCGAAGTGCCGCTCGAGCGCGGCGACGGCGACGATGCCCTCCTTCGCCTGATAGACGCCGTAGGCGTGCATGCCGCCGCCGAGCACGCCGCCCGCGGCGGTGAGGCCGTGTTGAAACGGCGCCTGGAGTGGCGCGAGGCTCTCGACGAGGCCCACGTCGGCGACGGAGCCGGGCGCGCGGCGCAACACCAGCAACGCTTCGCTCACGGCGCGCTCCGACGCCATGACGTCGGCGGCAAGGGTGCGCGGCAACGCATCGCGCAGCAGGCCGGCCTCCGCCTGATAGGTGAGATCGTGGCCGGGCACCTCGGGCTCGGCGATGCTGCCGACGATGCGCAGCGTGCGAATGTGCGGCACATCACGCGCGAGCGAGGCGGGATCGATCGCGAGGCGTGCGAGCGCCGACGGACGGTGACTCGTCACGAAGAGATCGGCGTCGCCGAGCAGCGCGATCAACCGCGCGCGTCCGTCGCCCGATTTGAGATCGAGGCGCTCGATCGCGATCCCGCGATGCATCTCCGCGTACCAGGTCGGCGACAACGGCGCGAATGGAT
>CBHWBX010000351.1:0-5039 GCA_966111935.1 uncultured Gemmatimonadaceae bacterium | reverse complement strand
CAACGGGTCTCGCCGTTTTGCCTTTCATCCCAGGATCATGGTGTATCCCACGATCGTGCTTTAACGAAAGACGTCCAACCCTCCCTGGGGCAGGACCGTCGGACATCAGGGAGCCCGCGCGAAACCCGGAGTCAACGCAAGGTCCCTCTACCGGGATGATGCTACAAGATGCAGGATCATGGCTGACTCCAACCTCTCCCCCATGCGCACCCGCTTCATCCTCCCGGCGCTCGTCGTCCTCGGCGCGCCGCTCGTCGCGCAGCAGCCGCGCGCGAACAAGGCCAACTGGCAGCTCGCCGAGAAGTTCGCGCCGGCGAGCCTGCGGTCGAAGGTCTTTACCACGACCGTGAATCCGCACTGGCTCGGGCAGAGCGATTCGCTCTGCTACGACTGGAAGGATCGCAACGGCTCGACGTTCTATCTCGTCGTTCCGACGACGAAGACGAAGAAGCCGCTGTTCGATCAGGCGAAGCTGGCGGCGCAGCTCTCCGAGCAGAGTCACCGCGCCCACGACCCGCAGAACCTGCCGTTCACGTCGGTGACGTTCGCGAAGGATCGGAAGACCTTCACCTTCACCGCCGACAGCTCGAAGTGGGAGTGGGAGGTCGCGAGCGAGACGCTGAAGCGCCTCGGACCGGCGACGCCGGCGAATGCTGCGGGGCGCGGCCGCGGTGGCGCGATCGCCGATGAGCCGCCCACGCCGGCGCCGGATACGACGAGCGTCTGCGGTGGCGGCCGGGCGACGCCGACAGCGTTCGCGAATGCCTTCACCGGCGGTGGCGGCGGGGGCGGCGGGCGCGGTGGCAACGACTACCGGAACTACTCGCCCGACAGCACCATGTTCGCGTTCGCGCGGGCGCACAACCTCTATGTCGTGAAGGTCGCGACGGGCGATACCGTGCAGCTCACCCGCGACGGCGCGAAGTACTACAGCTTCGGCGCGCGCGACACGCTCCAGGAGCGGCAGCAAGCCGAGCTCCAGCGCGAGCAGACGCAGACGAACGGCGACGACGAGAACGGCGGAGGGCAGGGCGGCGGCGTTCGCAACCCGCGCGAGCAGCGCGTGCGCGCGAGCGTCATCTGGTCGCCCGACTCGAAGGCGTTCGTCGTCACGCGGATGGATCAGCGCAGGGTGAAGGAGCTGTTCCTCGTCAACAACACCCACAACCCGCGTCCGGAGCTGATGACCTACAGCTACGCGATGCCGGGGGACAACGACGTCGCGCAGCAGGAGCTCTACCTCTACACCGCCGGCGACACGAAGCTCACGCCGGTCGCCCTGAAGAAGTGGAAGGACCGGCGGCTCTACGATCTGCACTGGAACGGCAAGAGCGCCGACCACCTGCGGATGATTCGTCGCGACCGCACCCAGCGGCACTTCGAGCTGATCGACGTCGCGCTGCCGACGCAGGCGATCACGCAGCTGATCAAGGAAGACATCGACAACAACTCGAGCGAAGCGGTCGCGGTTCGCTACGTGAAGTCGGGCGGCGACTTCATCTGGTGGTCGGAGCGTTCGGGGTGGGGGCATTTCTACCTCTACGACAACGCCGGAAAGCTCAAGCGTCCGCTCACCACTGGCGCGTGGCGCGCCGAGCGCCTCGTCGATCTGGATACGGCGAAGGGCGTGGCGTTCATCGCCGGCGTCGGCCGTGAAGCGGGCGAGAATCCGTACTACACGCACCTCTATCGCGTGAGTCTCGACGGCACCGGCTTCGCGCTCGTCGACAACGGCAACGCGAGCCACGACGCGCGGCTGTCGCCGAACCGCCGCTGGATCGTCGACGGCTATTCGCGCGTCGACCTCGTGCCGAAGACGGTCCTGCGAGACGCGACGGGACGCGTCGTGATGGATCTGCAGGAGATGGACGTCAGCAAGCTCAAGGAGCTCGGCTGGCGTCCGCCGGAGACGTTCACGACGAAGGCCGCCGACGGCACGACCGATATCTACGGCAACATGTGGAAGCCGTTCGACTTCGACTCGACGAAGAGCTATCCGATCATCGCGAACGTCTACCCGGGGCCGCAGACGGAGTCGGTGAACTTCACCTTCGTCCCGACGGCGATCCCGCAGCAGCTGGCGCAGCTCGGCTTCATCGTCATCCAGATCGGCAACCGCGGCGGCAGCCCGCAGCGCTCGCAGGAGTATCAGGGCTTCAGCTACTACAACATGCGCGACTACGCGCTCGCCGATAAGAAGTCGGGCATCGAGCAGCTCGCCGCGCGCCATCGCTGGATCGATCTCGACCGGGTCGGGATCTACGGCCACTCGGGCGGCGGCTTCCTGACCGCTGCGGCGATGCTCCTGCCGCCCTACAACGACTTCTTCAAGGTCGGGGTCAGCGAATCAGGAAATCATGATAACAATATTTATAACCAGAACTGGAGCGAGCAGTACACGGTCTCAAGGTGATCGCGAAGAACGGCCGCGTCATGCCGGTCGTCCAGGCGGGCGCGCCGAGCGGTCCGCGCACGGCCGACGGCAACGGGCAGGGCGCGCGCGACGCCGCGGGGATCGCCGGCGTGGCCGCGCTCGTCGACGGCTCGATCGGCGCCGAGGATTCGACGAACGCCTTCCAGATCCGCATCCCGACCACCGTCGAGCTGGCGGCGAATCTCAAGGGGAACCTGCTCCTCGAGACGGGCGACATGGACAACAACGTCCATCCGGCGAACACGATCCGTCTGGTTCAAGCGCTCATCAAGGCGAACAAGCGCTTCGACTTCATGATGCTCCCGGGCAAGCCGCACGCGTATGGCGACATGACGCCGTACACGAACCGGCTGATGTTCGAGTACTTCGCCGAGCATCTGATGGGCGACTACTACCGCTCGGACGCGACGTACCGGCCGTAACTAGGTGAGAAGCGGCCGTTCGTCGGCGATGCGCTCGCGCACCTCGTCGCGATGCATCGACGCCAGGCGAACGATCGCGTTCGGATCGATCGCGACGCGGGGTGCCGTGTACACCCGGAGCCACCGCGCCGATCGATAGAACTCCTCGGAGAGCTTCGGCAGATTCACCGCGCCTTCCCATCCGGCCGCGGTGAGTCGCCGGACCTCGCCGTACGGGCGCTGCACGAGCAGATCGAGCCCGAGCATCTGCGTCTTTGCCGGATAGTCGAGCAGCAGCTCCCCCGGGACGAGCCCGACTTCCTTCGCCAGCGCATTCTCGACCGCCACGGTCAGTACGCGGTCGTCGGCGATCCACTCCGCGGCGTCCGGCTCGAGATCCGCCGCCGGCGCCTCGAAGGCGCGCTTGTACAACCGTCGCCGACGCAGGGCCGCGACGAGTGGATTCGAGGTCCGTTCGGCGAGCGTGAGGAGAATGCCTTCGTCGGTGAAGCTCGCCAGCGTCTGCGCGTCGAGATCCCCCGCGTCGAGGGCATCGGCGACGACGCGCTTGTACATCGCCGTCGCGCTGCGCACCGCATGGTGCCAGTAGACGTTCCGGTACATCTGATACTTCGCGAACAGCAGGCTCTCGAGCGCCGACAGGCCCTTCTCGACCATGCCGACGCGCGGCTCGCCGGTCTCGGGATCGCGGACGATCGTGAGCGCGTTGATCAGACGGTCGACGTCGATCTCGCCATAGCTGACGCCGCACATGAACGCGTCGCGCCGCAGATAGTCGAGCTTGTCGAGATCGATCGAGCCGGAGATGAGCAGCTGAAGCGGGCTGTCGCTCTCGCCGCGGATGAGCGAGACGATCCGCTCGGGCGCGCTGGGCCCAAGCTCGCGGCGCAGGATCTCACCGACCTCCCCCTCGGTGATGAGCGGCCGCGCGACCTCCTCATGATGGAGCGCGCCGATCTCCTCGAGGGCGTGGCTGAACGGGTAGTGCCCGACGTCGTGGAGCAGGGCGGCAGTGCGGACGAGCGCGCACTCGTCGCGTCCGATCTCGGCGAAGACATCCTGCTCCTCGAACAGCGTCAGCGTGCGGCGCGCCAGGTGGAAGGTCCCGAGGGCGTGCTCGAACCGCGAATGCGTCGCGCCCGGATAGACCAGAAAAGCGAGCCCGAGCTGGCGGACGTACCGCAGGCGCTGGAAGGCCGGCGTATCGATCAGCTCGAAGCTGAGGGGATCGAGCCGGATGTTGTTCCAGAGCGGGTCCCTGATGATTTCCACGGCCATGGGCCGTATGATAGTCTGACCCGGTTCGAAACGCCCGTACCGAACGGTCGTCGTCCCAAGCAATTGGAAACATCGGCCTTCAGGGACGCGTACTGTCTTACATGGAATCGAGTCCACCCATGCAGAATCCAGCGCCTCGCGTGCAACCCGCGGGACCCCAGGCACCGACTCCGGCAACGCCTTCGGCCCCGACTCCGGGCGTCACCGTTCCGGCGGGCGACCTCTCCGCGATGCAGTCGCGGCTGACGGAGCTGCGCGTCCAGGAGATCGGCCTCAAGGCACAGTGGAACGGCCTCCAGCGCCAGCTCGAGGCGATGCGCACGAGCAACCCGGCGCGCCCCGGCGTCTCGCAGGAGTGGGCCGACGTCGGATCGCAGCTGGCGAAGGTGCAGGGCGAGGCCGCGGTGCTCCAGGTGCGGATCGCCCAGGCGCAGGGGCGCGCGGTGCCGGGCACGATGACGATGCCCGCGATGCCGGGCATGCCGGTTCAGCGCCGGAACGGCCCCGATCCCGACATGGTCGTCGGCCTCGCGTTCGTGATCGCGATGGTCATTCTGCTGCCGATGTCGATCGCACTGGCGCGCCGGATGTGGCGCGGCAAGCCGCAGCCGCCCGGCCCGCGCATGGACGAGATCTCGCCGCGCTTCGACCGTCTCGAGCAGGCGATCGACGCGATCGCGATCGAAGTCGAGCGCGTCTCCGAGGGCCAGCGCTTCGTCACGAAGATCATGGCCGAGCGCCCCGCGCCGGCACCGGCGATCCAGCCCGAAGCCCAGCCCCTCGCACTCGGCGCCGGTCCGGCCGAGCCGGTGAAAGTCGGCGAGCGTCAGGCGGAGGCGGTTCGTCGTCGGGGTACGCCGATTTAACAGCAACCGCTCACCGCAGAGACGCGGAGACGCAGAGTG
>CBHWBX010000350.1:0-5064 GCA_966111935.1 uncultured Gemmatimonadaceae bacterium | reverse complement strand
CAGCGCATCAACCCGCTCCAGCCGGTCGACCTCGTGATCGACCACTCGGTGCAGGTCGACGAGTACGGCTCGCAGGCCGCGTTCCTCATCAACACCGAGCTGGAATTCGAGCGCAACAAGGAGCGCTACGTCTTCCTGCGCTGGGGTCAGGACGCGCTGAAGAACTTCCGCGCCGTTCCGCCGGGCACGGGCATCTGCCACCAGGTGAACCTCGAGTACCTGGGCAAGACGGTGTTCGTCGACGAGCAGTCGGGCGAAGCGTATCCGGATTCGCTCGTCGGCACGGACTCGCACACGACGATGATCAACGGCCTGGGCGTGCTGGGCTGGGGCGTCGGCGGTATCGAGGCGGAGGCCGCGATGCTCGGCCAGCCGGTGTCGATGCTGATCCCGGAAGTCGTCGGGTTCAAGCTCCACGGCAAGCTGCCCCCGGGCGCGACGGCGACGGATCTCGTGCTGACCGTCACCGAGATGCTCCGCAAGAAGAAGGTCGTCGGCAAGTTCGTCGAGTTCTACGGCACCGGCCTCACGTCGCTGCCGCTCGCCGACCGCGCGACGATCGCGAACATGGCGCCGGAGTACGGCGCGACGATGGGCTTCTTCCCCGTCGATGAGGAAACGCTGAAGTACCTGCGCCTGAGCGGCCGCAGCGAGCATCACGTGAAGCTCGTCGAGGCGTACACGAAGGAGCAGGGACTCTTCCGCACGGATGCGACGCCCGACCCGGTGTTCACCGACACGATCGAGCTCGATCTGGCGACGGTCGAGCCGAGCCTCGCCGGCCCGAAGCGTCCGCAGGATCGCGTGCCGCTCTCGAAGTCGAAGGCGATGTACACCGAAGCGTTCCAGGCCGATTTCGCGAAGCTCGGGACGCCGGCGGCCAAGGCGGAGCTGAAGAAGGCGACCGAAGTCTCGGCCGAACCGGCGCTCGCGCCGGCCGCGGTGCTCACGGCACCGGGCGAGGAAGCCGCGAACGACGGCGTGAAGGTCGAGTACAACGGCGAGACGTTCACGCTGCGCCACGGCGCGGTGGTGATCGCCGCGATCACGAGCTGCACGAACACGTCGAACCCGAGCGTCATGCTCGCGGCCGGCCTGCTCGCGCGCAATGCCGTGAAGAAGGGACTGAAGAGCAAGCCGTGGGTGAAGACGTCGCTCGCCCCGGGCTCGAAGGTCGTGACCGACTATCTGAACCAGGCCGGCGTGCAGGAGTACCTCGACCAGCTCGGCTTCCAGCTCGTCGGCTACGGCTGCACGACGTGCATCGGCAACTCCGGTCCGCTGCCGGAGCCGATCCAGCAGGCGATCGAGAGCGGCACGCTGATCACGGCATCGGTGCTCTCGGGCAACCGCAACTTCGAAGGCCGCGTCAACCCGCACACGCGCTTCAACTACCTCGCGTCGCCGCCGCTCGTCGTCGCGTACGCGCTCGCCGGCCGCATGGACCTCGACCTGACCCGCGAGCCGATCGGCGTGGGCAAGGACGGTCCGGTGTTCCTGCGCGACATCTGGCCGACGCCGCAGGAAGTGGCGGACGAAGTGAACCGCAGCGTGAAGAGCGAGTTCTTCAAGAAGCAGTACTCGGACGTCTTCAAGGGCGACGAGCAGTGGCAGAAGCTCGACGTGCCGACGGGCGAGACGTACACGTGGGACGAGAAGTCGACCTACGTGAAGAACCCGCCGTACTTCCAGGGCATGACGATGGAAGCGCCGGGCATTCGTCCGATCACCGGCGCGCGCGCGCTCGCGCTGCTCGGCGATTCGATCACGACCGACCACATCTCGCCGGCGGGCAACATCCCGGCGTCGAGCCCGGCGGGCAAGTGGCTGCTCGAGCACGGCGTCGAGAAGAAGGACTTCAACTCGTACGGCGCGCGTCGCGGGAACCACGAGGTGATGATGCGCGGCACGTTCGCGAATATTCGCCTGCGCAATGAAATGGTGCCGGGGAAGGAAGGCGGCTTCTCTACATTTGAACCGGGGGGGGCCCCCGAGTTCATCTACGACGTGTCGATGGCGTACCAGCAGAAGGGCACGCCGCTCGTCATCGTCGCGGGCAAGGAGTACGGCACCGGCTCGAGCCGCGACTGGGCGGCGAAGGGCACGATCCTCCTCGGCGTGCGCGCCGTCATCGCCGAGTCGTTCGAGCGCATCCATCGCTCGAACCTCGTCGGCATGGGCGTCCTGCCCCTCGAGTTCGCGAACGGTGAGACGCGCCAGTCGCTCGGCCTCACGGGCTTCGAGACGTTCGATGTCGTCGGTCTCGACGGCAACCTCAAGCCGCGCGCGACGCTCACCGTCAAGGCGACGGGTCGCGACGGCAAGAGCAAGGAGTTCAAGGTGCTCGCGCGGATCGATACGCCGGAAGAGATGAACTACTACAAGAACGGCGGCATCCTGCCGTACGTCCTCCGGCAGCTCGTCGGCGGCCGGTAGTCATCGCGCAGGTCGAAGCAATGAACGCGGCGCCGTCGAACGATGACGGCGCCGCGTTTTCTTTCAGACCGTCGGCGGGTCGTCACCGTTGCGGCGACCGCGACGGCGCTGTGCCGCTGCTTCAGCAATCTGTAATTGCAGCGCGCGCTCGAGCCCAGCGACGTCGAGCGGCTGCATCATCTGGCTCAGCTCTTCGTCCTCGGCGAAGCGATGGCCGAGGCGTGTGTACAGCCCGGCGACGAGCTGGAGCGTCTTCGTCATCTCTTCTTCGATCCGCAGATTCACCTGGAGTGCGAGCTCCTCGCGCAGCTCGGCGATCGCCGACTCGCGCTTCTGCGCCATCAGCACGAAGATCGAGAGGAAGATCGCCTCGAGCGAGACGATCATCGTCAGGAGGCCGAAGGGAAACGGATCGAACTTAGGCAGGCCGAGCCATCCGAGATTCCACGGAATCCAGACGACGAACCAGATCGCGTGCGCGACGAGATACGGCGTCGACGACGCGAAGTCATTCAGCTCGTCGGCGATCGCCTCGACGAACGTGCGTTCGGCATTGTGTTGGGCCTTCAGCGCTCCAAAGGCGCGATTGGCGAGGAGACGCCGGCGCCGACGGTCGGGTTGCTCGTCAGCGAGCGGCGTCTGCGGCAGCGGTATCTGAGCTTCGTCCGGACTCTGCATCGCCGGGCGAATTTGCGATTCTCATGCCCCGCCTAAGTCCGCCAATCAGATATCTCGAATCGGCCCGTTCAGCCGCGACGGAGCGCGAGTCTGGCCTTCTCGCGCTCGCCCCAGGTCGGCGCCATCTCCTTCGCGCCGGACACGCATCGCGACTCCGCGGCCGCGGTCGTCGGCGCGCCGAGGGGCCTCCAACCCAACAAGCAGCGGGTGACCGCGGTGACTTCGTCGGGGGTGAGCGTGAGGCCCCCGGTGGCCGGGGCCGACGACGGCGGGGTCGCGGTGGTCGTCACGCTCCCCTGCCCCAGATGCGGCGCCAGCGCCTGCCGCGCTTCGCGCAGGAAAGTATCGGTCTTCACGCGCTGCGTGTGCTGCCGGACGTCGCCGCGATAGAACGCGTGGATCGACGCCTCGACGTCGCGCGCGAGCTTGTCGAGGATTTGATCGATGGCGGTCATGGAGGATCGAGGATCGGGAAGCGAGGATCGGGAGTTTATAAACAGACGAAGCGGCGAGCCGCGCGTTTCCGCGACTCGCCGCCTCTCGATCCCCGATCCCCGATCCGCTTAATACGGTGTCGTCTTGCGCTGCACGTCGACGTTGTTGCCGATCACGCCGCCAAGGATGCCGCCGACCGCGGCGCCGATGATGCCGCCCTTGACCTTGTTGCGGCTCGTCGTGGCGCCGATGACCGCACCGGCGGCGGCGCCGATCGCGGCGTCACGCTGAGTGTGCTTCGTCACCGTCGTGCGCGGCTGAGACGGGTAGTATCCACCACCGCTGCTCGAGCGCGAGCCGCTGCTCGACGCGCGACGCGTGGTCGTCGTCCGGCGGACCGGCTGCGCGGCGACCGGCTGACGGGCGGCGGTCTGGAGGTTCTGCGGCTGAGCCGCGTAGCCGAGCTCCGTCGGCGACGCGAACTGCTGCGGGTTATACGGCTGAGCCTGTGACGCCAGAGCGAGGTCGTTTTTCAGACCATCGTCGACCTTCGAGTCGTTCCGGCCGCAGCCCGCCGCGAGGATCGCCGTGGGAAGGGCGAGCATCAACATGGCTCTACGCATTGGGAAATCTCCTGCTGGGGTGGTCGTAATTGTCACACCAGTAAGAGGCATGTGCCGTTCCGTTCGTAAACGTCCATTTCAGCGACTTAAGCTGGAAAAGCGTCTATCCAGGTGACACCCCGTGTCCTTAATTATGGATGCGGCGTGCGTACCTCTCATGCATTGCGTGACAGGTGTCACAACGCCATTTTGGCGAACCCCCGATTGATGGAGGAAACGATGGCCACACCATTCCGCCGGACGGCTGTGCTGGCTGCGATTGTCGTCGCGGCGAGCTCGACCGTCAGTGCGGCCCAGCAGGCGACAACGCCGGTTCCGGGCTCAGCGGCATTCGCCCCTGACGTCGGAGCGATGGCCCCTGACTTCACCCTTCCCGGCGCGACGCGCTACGGACTCCTCAAGGAACCGGTGCACCTCGCCGACTTCCGCGGCCAGACGGTCGTCATCGCCTTCTTCCCGAAGTCGCGCACCAAGGGCTGAACGGTTCAAATGGAGGCGTACCGTGATCAGTACGCCACGCTCTTCAACAACGGCAAGAAGGTCGTCGTGATCGGCATCAGCAGCGATGCGGATACGACGCAGGCCAACTGGGCCCGCGAATCGGGCTTCCCGGTCCTCTTCGCGAGCGACATGGACCAGAAGGTCGCGAAGCTCTACGGGTCGGCGGACAACCCGAAAAGCACCTTCGACACCCGCAACGTCTTCATCGTCGGTCCCGACGGCCGCATCGCGTCGCGCATGATGAAGTTCAACGTCCTCTCGGGCGACGAATACACGGCGCTCGCCGCGAAGGTCGCGGCCACGCTCAAACCGGACAAACAGTATTAGTACCTTCGTCGCGCTCCCGGTCCGCTCGGACCGGGAGCTCCTGTTAGAGTTCTATGATGCCGCT
>CBHWBX010000349.1:0-5092 GCA_966111935.1 uncultured Gemmatimonadaceae bacterium | reverse complement strand
ACGCCCCAGGCGTCGCACACCTTCCCGCAACCCGCAACCCGCGACCCGAGTAGCTTTGTACGAGTATGTCCAACTCTGATTCCCCAATCCATATCGTCGGCGGCGGTCTCGCGGGAAGCGAGGCGGCGTGGCAGCTCGCCGAGCGTGGCCACGACGTCGTGATCCACGAGATGCGCGGCGTGCGCGGCACGCCCGCCCACAAGACCGAGCGGCTCGCCGAGCTGGTGTGCTCGAACACCTTCAAGAGCACCGAGACCTCCAACGCGCACGGCCTGCTCAAGGCCGAGATGCGCCTGCTCGGCTCGGTCATCCTGCAGGCGGCCGATGAAGCACGCGTGCCCGGCGGCAGCGCACTGACCGTCGATCGCGACGTGTTCTCGAGCGGCGTGCACGATCGGGTGACGGCGCATCCGCGCGTCTCCGTCGTCCGCGAGGAAGTGACGGTGCTGCCGAACCCCGGCATCGTCGCCACCGGTCCGCTCACCTCGGACGCGCTGGCGACGGCGATTCGCGAGCGGCTCGGCATCGAGTCGCTGGCGTTCTATGATGCCATCGCGCCGATCGTGTCGCGCGATTCGATCGACGATTCGATCGTCTTCCGTGCGTCGCGCTACGGCAAGGAGACGATGGAGAGCGCGGACGAAGAGGGCGCGTACCTCAACTGTCCGTTCACGCGCGAGCAGTACGAAGCGTTCATGGACGCGATCGTCGCCGCCGATCAGTTCCACGGCCACGAGTTCGACGAGGTGCCGTACTTCGAAGGGTGTATGCCCGCCGAGGAGATGGCGAAGCGCGGACGCGAGACGCTGCGCTTCGGCCCGATGAAACCGGTCGGCTTGCGCGACCCGCGCACCGGCCGCGAGGCGTACGCGATCGTCCAGCTGCGGATGGAGGATCGCGCGGGGCAGATGTGGAATCTCGTCGGATTCCAGACGCGCCTGCGCATCCCCGAGCAGCAGCGCGTCTTCCGCATGATCCCGGGACTCGAGAATGCCGAGTTCCTGCGATATGGCTCGATCCATCGGAACTCGTACGTGAACTCGCCGGCGTCGCTGTCGCCGCACCTCTCGCTGCGCAACACGCCGACGACGCTGTTCGCGGGACAGCTCACCGGCGTCGAAGGCTACACCGAGAGCACGGCGACGGGACTGCTCGCCGGCATCAACCTGTCGCGGATGCTGCGCGGCGAAGCGCCGCTCATTCCGCCGCCGACGACGATGCTTGGCGCGCTCTATCGCTATCTGCGCGAGGCGGATCCGAAGCACTTCCAACCGATGAACGCGAACTTCGGGCTCGTCGAGGAGCTCGGGGAGCGCGTGAAGGACAAGAAGGTCAAGCGTGAGAAGATCGCCGAGCGCGCGCTCGCGGAGATGGGCGAGTTCGTGAAGCAATTGTGAACGACGACCTCGTCGCGGACTACCTGGCGCATCTCGCGAAGGAGCGCGACGTTTCGCCGAACACGGTGCGTGCGTACGAGCGCGACCTGCGCGACTTCGTGGCCTACCTCGGCGTGTACTACGGCGGCGCGGCGTGGACGTGGCAGGGGATCGACCGCATCGCGATGCGCGGATTCCTCGGGCATCTCTCGAAGCGTGGCCTCGCGAAGCGATCGATGGCGCGCACGCTCTCGGCGATTCGCAGCTTCTATCGCTGGCTGCACCGCAACGAGATCGTCGACGCGAATCCGGCGCGTGCCGTCGGCGCGCCGAAGCTCGAGAAGCATCTGCCTGGGTATCTCGATCGCGCGCAGATCGATCTGCTGTTCGCGAACGCCGAGCTCGAGGCGCACAGCGGCGGGTTCGTGCAGTGGCGCAACCTCGCGATCCTCGAGCTGTTCTACTCGACGGGGATGCGTCTGTCTGAGCTGCAAGGGCTCAGTCGCGGCGATCTCGACATGCTGAGCCAGCAGGTGAAGGTGCGCGGCAAGGGACGGAAGGAGCGCATCATCCCCGTCGGCGATCACGCGATCCGCGCGCTGCGCGAGTACGAGTACAAGCGCGACGATCTCATTCGGCAGGTCGGACCGAAGGCCGATCGCACGGCGGTATTCCTCTCGAATACCGGGAAGCGGATCGGCGTGCGCGCGGTGCAGAAGGCGGTGTCGTCGTTCCTGTCGAAGATCGACGAGGATGCGGGGCTGAGCGTGCACTCACTCCGCCACACCTTCGCGACGCATCTCCTCGACGCCGGCGCCGATCTGCGGGCCGTGCAGGAGCTGCTCGGCCACTCGTCGATCTCGACGACGCAGATCTACACCCACACGAGCGTCGAGCGTCTGAAGCAGGTGTATCAGAAGGCGCACCCGCGCGCCTAGCAGTTCGCGATGCGCCTCAGGATGACGACCCCCGCCGACGCAGCGGGCCGCGGTTGCCGACGCGCTCCCCGAGGTATCGCCGATTCATGAGTACGCCGAGCAGAAGCATTGCCGTGCCGGCGATCGCCGCGATGACCGTGTAGCGCCAGCTATCGCGGCCGATGAAAGCGGCGGCCATGGCGATCACTCCGAGCCCGATCCACGCCTCGCCGCCGCGACTTCGTTCGGCGCGCGGACTCCGCCGGCGCTCCCGCTTCACGATGATCTCGTCGGGAGTCCATGCGTCGAACACCAGGCCCAGGCCAAGGAGGCCGACCAGGACACCGACGATGAGAGGGACGATCTCGAGCCGCATACTGCCGGCCTAAGCAGGAATCAGACCGGTCGGCGGGGGATCGCCTCGGCGTGCAGGGACCCTTCGCACCGCTCAGGATGACGGGACGCGGCTACCTTTCGGGTATGTCCCAGGAAACCCCTTCGGTACTCCCGCGCATTCGCGCGACGACCATTCTCGCGGTTCGCCGCAACGGCAAGGTCGCCATCGGCGGCGACGGTCAGGTGACCGTCGGCGAGACGGTGATGAAGTCGCACGCACAGAAGGTGCGCGTCCTGCGCGGCGGCAAGATCGTCGCCGGCTTCGCGGGGGCGGCCGCTGACGCGATGACCCTCTTCGAGAAGTTCGAGGAAAAGCTCGAGCGGTATCCCGGCAACCTGCCGCGCGCGGCCGTAGAGCTGGCCAAGGATTGGCGCAGTGATCGCGTGCTCCGCCGGCTCGAGGCGCTCCTGATCGTCGCCGACCGCGATCATGGCTTCATCATTTCCGGCACCGGCGAGCTGATCGAGCCGGACGACGGCATCCTCGCGATCGGATCGGGCGGCTCGTACGCGCTCTCCGCGGCGCGCGCGCTCGTCGACAACACGACGCTCGAGGCGGCGGAGATCGTGAAGCGCGCGATGAAGATCGCCGGCGACATCTGCATTTATACGAATACGAACGTCACGGTCCTCGAGACCAACTGATAGGACTCGGGTTGCGGGTTGCGGGTCGCGGGTTGCGGGAAGGAACGCCGCGCCTGCGGCGACGGCTTGATGGAAAACGGGCACTGCCCGTCGAACGCCGTTTGATCAGAGCGACGCCTCAGGCGTCGCACACATCCCCGCAACCCGCACCCCGCGACCCGCACCCCGAGCTTTTAGAATGCCTTCGTCCCGAACGCAACAAGCGCTAGCGAAACTCGCTGATCTCACTCCCCGCCAAATCGCCACGGAGCTCGACCGCTACATCGTCGGGCAGGCCGAGGCGAAGAAGGCCGTGGCGATCGCGCTGCGCAATCGCTGGCGCCGACAGCGCGCGCCGGAAGCGATTCGCGAAGAGATCTCGCCGAACAACATCATCCTCATCGGACCGACGGGCGTCGGCAAGACGGAGATCGCGCGCCGTCTCGCCAAGCTCGCCGGTGCGCCGTTCATCAAGGTCGAAGCGTCGAAGTTCACGGAAGTCGGCTACGTCGGCCGCGACGTCGAGTCGATGGTCCGCGATCTCGTGGAGAGCGCGATCGACATGGTGCGCAGCGAGCGCGAAGGAGAAGTCGAGGAGCTCGCGCACGATCGAGTGGATGAGAGGTTGCTCGATCTGCTGCTACCGCCGCCTGAAAAGGAGCGGGGAGCGGGGAGCGTGGCGCGAGAGAACGCGTCACCAGAGACGCCGTCTCCCGATCCCCGCTCCCCGAATCCCGATCCACTCAACGTCTTCCTCGTCTCGTCCAGCGGCTCCGTCACCAAGGAGAAGAACGACCCCGCTCACGAGCGCTATCTGCGCACGCGGGAGAAGCTCAAGCAGCTCCTGCTCGACGGAAAGCTCGAGGATCGTGAAGTCGAGGTCGAAGTCACGCCGCAGTCCACGCCGATGTTCGACGTCCTCGCCTCGCAGGGTGCGGGGGACGGGATGGACAACATCGGCGACATGCTCAAGGAGATGATGCCGAAGCGCAAGAAGAAGCGCACGGTGAAAGTCTCCGAGGCGCGTCGCATCCTGTTCGAGCAAGAGCTCGAAAAGTTGATCGATCTGGAAGACGTCACCGCCGATGCGCTCGAGCGGGTCGAATCGCTCGGCATCATCTTCCTCGACGAGATCGACAAGATCGCCGGCGAGCGCTCGCAGCACGGCGGTCCGGACGTGTCGCGCGAGGGGGTGCAGCGCGACCTTCTGCCGATCGTCGAAGGCTCGAACGTGCAGACGAAGTACGGCATGGTGAAGACCGATCACGTGCTCTTCATCGCCGCCGGCGCGTTCCACGTCTCGCGCCCCAGCGATCTGATTCCCGAGCTCCAGGGCCGCTTCCCGATCCGCGTCGAGCTCAAGGCGCTGACGGAGCAGGATTTCATCCGGATCATGACCGAGCCGGAGAACGCGCTCACGAAGCAGTACGCCGCGCTCGTCGAGTCCGAGGGCGCGAAGCTCGACTTCCGCGAGGACGGCATCGGCGAGATCGCCCGCATCGCCGCGATGGTCAACGAGCGGATGGAGAACATCGGCGCGCGCCGCCTCCACACCGTCATGACGACCCTCCTCGAGGACGTCCTCTTCGACCTCCCCGACCGCGGCACCGAGACGATCACCGTCAATGCCGACGTCGTAAAGGAGCGTCTCAAGGCCATCGTGGAAGACGAGGACTTGAGGAAGTACATTCTGTAGGATCGAGGATCGGGGAGCGGGGATCGAGAAGTCGATTCCACTCCCCGATCCTCGCTCCCCGATCCACGATCCCTCATATGCCT
>CBHWBX010000348.1:0-5092 GCA_966111935.1 uncultured Gemmatimonadaceae bacterium | reverse complement strand
TTGCGGACCTTCTTCTCGAGCTTCTTCGCTTCGTCGGCGTCGAACGCGGTCTGCGCCTTCTCGACGAGGGAGACGATGTCACCCTGCTGGAGAATGCGGCCGGCCATGCGCTCGGGATAGAACTCCTCGAGCGCGTCCGGCTTCTCGCCGACGCCGATGTACTTGATCGGCTTCTTCGTGACGCCGTAGATCGACAGCGCGGCACCACCGCGCGCGTCGCCGTCCATCTTCGTGAGGACGACGCCGGTGACAGCCAGCTTCTCGTCGAAGCCCTGCGCGATCTTCACCGCGTCCTGGCCGGTCATGCCGTCGGCGACGAGCAGGATCTCGTCCGGGCGGATCGCCTCCTTGAGGCGCTCCAGCTCGGCCATCATGTCGTCGTCGATCTGGAGACGGCCGGCGGTGTCGACGATGACGACGCGATCGCGGGCGCGCTTGGCTTCCTCGATACCGGCGCGCGCGATCTTGACGACGTCCTGCGTCGTGCGATCGGCGTAGACCGGCACGTCGAGCTGCTGGCCGAGCGTCTCGAGCTGATCGATCGCGGCGGGACGGTAGACGTCGGCGGCCACGAGGCGCGTCTGGCGGCTCTCCGCACGCAGCTTGCGCGCGAGCTTCGCGGCCGTGGTCGTCTTACCCGAACCCTGGAGGCCGACCATCATCACGACCGTCGGCGGGACCGAGCTGAGCTTGAGCCCTTCGCGGCGCTCGCCGAGCATGGTGGTGAGCTCGTCGTAGACGATCTTCACCAGCTGCTGGCCCGGCGATACCGTGCGCAGCTGCGCGACACCGACCGCCTTCTTCTCGACACGCTCGAGGAACTCGCGCGTGAGCTGGAAGTTGACGTCGGCCTCCAGCAGAACACGGCGCACCTCCCGCAAGCCTTCCTTGATGTCGGCTTCGGTGAGTACGCCACGCCCGCGCAGGCGGGCAAAGGTCGCTTCGAGTTTCTCGGACAGCTCGTCGAACATAGACTGGGAAAGGTACTCTATTTGCGCTGTGGATTCAAGTTTGCGGTAGCAGCTAATTCGCTACTGGTGTTATACTTACGAAACCAAGGTCCTGGGTCCTTGGTCCTGGGTCCTGGAGAACCACCAGGATCGAGGCCCCTGGACCGAGGACTCGATCCACCTCGACGAGGCGCGATGGCTAAAGCCCAACGCAAGGACGACATCCTCAAGTCGGAGCTTCCTCCGACTTTGCCCCTGATGGCGCTCCGCTCGACGATCGTGTACCCCCTGGGAACGATCGCGGTCCAGATGGGCGCTCCCGAGAATCTCGCGCTGCTGCGCGCCCATGAAGAGCCGGGGCTGATCGTCGCCCTCGTCGTCGCCAGCGGCGACCATGATGAGCCGATCGACTCCTCGCGCTTCCTCGGCCGCGTCGGCGTCGCCGCGCGGGTGCACGAGCGGATCAATCTGCCCGGCGACACGGTGCAGATCACGCTTCAGGGACTGCGCCGCATCGTCATCGACGAGATGGCGCAGACGGAGCCGTATCCGATCGCGAACGTCCGTCCGGCGCGCGAGATTCCGCCGCCCCCCGAGGAGCTCGACGATCTCGTCGCGCGCGTCGTCTCCGCCGCCGAAACGCTCGCCGAGCTGGTGGATCGCATCCCGGACGAAGTGCCGGCGATCCTCAAGATGAATGTCTCCGATCCGGGGCGCTTCGCCGACCTCGCGGCGACGAACATGAACTTCCGCATCGCCGACAAGGACGAGGTGCTCCAGCGCCTCGACGTCGGACAGCGGCTGCGCTTCATCCTCACGCGCCTCGAGCGCGAGGTCGCGCGCGCCCGCGTGATGGAAGACGTGAAGCGCCAGACGGAGATCAAGATCGAGCAGCACCAGCGCGAGTTCTATCTGCGCCAGCAGCTGCGCGCGATCCAGGCCGAGCTGGGCGAGGCCGACCCGGGCGAGAAGGAAGCGATCGATCTGCTGAAGCGGATCGAGGAAGCGAAGCTCCCCGAGAAGGTCGCGCAGGAAGCGCGGCGCGAGACCGAGCGCATGCGCATGCTCTCGCCGGCGTCGAGCGAGTACCAGGTGGTGCGCACCTATCTCGACTGGGTGCTCTCGCTGCCGTGGAACAAGCGCACCGGCGAAGAGAACATCGATCTCAAGAAGGTCGAAGCCGCGCTCGACGAGCGGCACTATGGGCTCGACGAGGCGAAGGAGCGCATCCTCGAGTATCTCGCGGTGCGCAAGCTCCGCGGCGGCGATCCTCACGGTCCGATTCTCTGCTTCGTCGGTCCGCCGGGCACCGGCAAGACGTCGCTCGGCGAAGCGATCGGCAAGGCGATCGGGCGCGAGTTCTACCGCATCTCGGTCGGCGGCGTGCGCGACGAAGCGGAAATTCGCGGACATCGTCGCACGTATGTGGGCGCGATGCCGGGGCTGCTCATCCAGGCGCTGCGCCGCGTGGCGGTGAAGGATCCCGTCCTGATGATCGACGAGATCGACAAGATGTCGGGCGGCGGGCCGAGCGGAGATCCGACGGCGGCGATGCTCGAGGTGCTCGATCCGAGCCAGAACAACGCGTTCGTCGATCACTATCTGAATCTGCCGTTTGATCTATCGCAGTGCCTGTTCATTTGCACCGCGAATAATCTCTTCGATATTCCTGCGCCGCTTCGCGACCGGATGGAGATCATCAAGATCGCCGGCTACACGGTCGAGGAGAAAGTCGAGATTGCGTGGCGGTACCTGCTGCCGCGACTGCTCGAGGAGCACGGGATCACCGACAAGGACATCCAGTTCACGGATGAATCGCTGTCGTTCATCTCGAATCGGTATTCGCGCGAGGCGGGGCTGCGCAACTTCGAGCGCAACCTCGCGGCGATCATGCGCAAGCGGGCGCGCAAGAAAGCCGACGGCGAAGAAGGCGCGTGGGTCGTCGACATGGAGAAAGTCGAGGAGGTGCTCGGCATTCCCCGCTACGCCGTCGAGGAAGCGGAAAAGGTCCCCGAGGTCGGTGTCGTCACCGGTCTCGCGTGGACGTCGACGGGCGGCGACATCATGCTCATCGAAGCGCTGCGCATGCCCGGCAGCGGCCGCATGACGGTGACCGGCCAGCTCGGCGACGTGATGCGCGAGTCGGTGGACGCCGCCTACTCGTACGTGCGCTCGCGCGCGGCGCAGCTCGGGATCGACGAGCAGACGTTCCGCGAGAGCGACATTCACGTGCACCTGCCGGCGGGCGCGATCCCGAAGGACGGTCCGAGCGCGGGCATCACGCTCACGCTCGCGATGGCGAGCGCGTTCAGCGGACGTCCGGTGCGACGCGACATCGCGATGACCGGCGAGGTGACGCTTCGCGGCAAGGTGCTCGAGATCGGCGGCGTGAAGGAGAAGGTGCTCGCCGCGTATCGCTCGGGACTGCGCGAAGTGATCATGCCGAAGTCGAACGAGAAGGATCTGCGCGACGTTCCCGAGGAAGTGAAGAAGAACATGGCGTTCACCTTCGTCGAGAAGATGGACGAGGTGCTCCATCTCGCGCTGCTGCCGCCGGTCGAGGAAGGTCTCGCCGATCGCGTGCAGCCAGAACCGGCGGCGGGGATCGCCGGCGCGACGACGCCGGCGGATCGCATCGACGACGTGAACGCGTAGGACCGGGCTGAGCGCGCCGCGCGCGTCATCCCGAGCGCAGCGAAGGATGACGATGCGCGCTAGCGCTTGGTCCAGAGCAGGATCACGCCGCAGAAGCTGCCGCCGCGGCGCTTGTTGCCGTTTCCGGCTCCGAAGCCGGCATACTGCAGCGGAATCGTTCCGGCCGCGGAGTACACCTCGAGACCGTAGACGTCGCTCGGCGGCGGAAGCTTGCCGTCGATGGTGTCGGGATTCGGGATGAGCACACCGTCGATGTACCACTGATACGGGCACTCGAAGGCGAACCGTGTGTTCAGCGCGCGCCCGTCGTGGCTGACGCTCTTGAAGGTGTTCAGATAATCCGAGAGCCCGACAAAGTTCAGCTTTCGGATCTGGTCGGCGGTGAGGTACTGTCCCAACCCCGACGCTCGACGCGCCTCGAACTCACGCAGCATCGGCGAGAACTCGGTCGCGGCCGCCGTCACACGAATCGTGTCGAGCGAGACGTCTGCTTTCTCAAGCGCGAAGGTGGGACGTGCGGTGTCGCCGGTCGCGACGGTCACGACGGTCGAGAATGGCGCGTAGCCGATGCGGCGAACGATGATGAGATATTCGCCGCTCGGCAGATCACGAATGCGGAAGCGTCCGTTCTCGCCGGTGGCCACCTCGAGCCGCGACCCGAGCAGCCACGCCGACGCGTTGGCGAGCGGCCGCAGCGTCGAGTCGGTGACCGTTCCCTCGATCACCGAGCGCGGCGCCGGAGCCTGCGCGCCCAGCACTGCCGCGCCGAGCATCGAAACTGCGAACGCCCGCATGAGCATTCGCTCAATATGCCGGCGGCGTCCCGTTCGGCAAGTCAGGTAAACAGCGACGAGATCAGATAGATGACCATGCCGGCGAGGCCGCCGACGATCGTGCCGTTGATGCGGATGAACTGAAGGTCGCGGCCGATCGCCAGCTCGACGCGACGAGCGGTGATGTCGGGGTCCCACGCCGCGACCGTCGAGGCGATGAGATCGGCGACCTCGTCCTGATAACGCGACACGAGGTACGCGGCGACGTCGATCGCGAAGTCGTCCATCTTCGCGAGAAGCTCCGGATCCTCGAGCGCCTTCGCGCCGAACGATGTGAGCGCGTGCTCGATCGCGTTCGGCGCCGCCGAGTCGGGGTTCGACGCATAGCGCGCCAGCGCCTGCTTGCCCTCGACCCAGAGCGACGCCGAGAATTTCCGCGCCGCCTCGTTGTCGAGGAAGTCTTCCTTCCACGCGTCGACCTTCGCGGCGAACTCGGGGGAATTGTTCAGCCGTTCGATCAGCGTGTCGAGCGATGCGTCGAACCGCTGCCGGAGCGGATGCGCCTTGTCGGCGGCGAGCTCACCGAGCAGACGTTGGATGCCGCCGATGACGCGCTTGAAGATCTTGTTGTCGACCGACGACGGTACCCACCACGGGGTCTCCCGCTCGATCCGCTCGCGAATGAGATCGGCGTTATCGCTGACGGTGTGCGAG
>CBHWBX010000347.1:0-5094 GCA_966111935.1 uncultured Gemmatimonadaceae bacterium | reverse complement strand
GTTACTGCAGGCGCTCCGTTACCGCGCGCTTCACGCGCTCGATGTCCTACGCATTTCGATCGGTGCACGCCTTGTAGTTCGGGTTGTTCTGCTCATCGACGTGGATCGGGAAGTTCACGTCGGTGCCGTAGCTCCCGCCCTTGAAGAAGGTCCCGGATGGAAAGACGGCATCCTGCGTCCGCCCATACTGACGGATCAGACGGCGCAGATCGCCCAGGCGCTGGCCGCGCGCGTACGTCCAGAACGCCTTCTCGCGGAAGTACAGCGTGACTGCATCCGCGGTCGTCGCCGGCGTTGCGAGTGGCGCCATCACCGGCGAGTTGACGGCGGTGCCGGCCACCTGTCCGATGTTCTGCGGCGCCGCGCGGAGCGCGTTGAGGATCGACATCATGCCGGCGATGTCGTTCCCCTTGAGCTTCGCCTCCGCTTCGATCAGGCGCGCATCGAGGCCGGAGACGATCGCCGTCGGGTCGGTTCGCCCCCACAGGTTCACGGTGATGAAGTTCGTCGAGTTGTCGAATCCGCGCCCCGCCGCCGACGTGCCCGTCGAGCTGCCCGTCACCGGCACGCGCGGATCCTTCGCCGACGCGAACGGAATCGCGTTCTTGATCGGGCCGCCCGCATCGACGCTGTCGCCGACCGTCCAGCGCTTCGCGCTCGTGTTGAGCGACCAGATCTGATTGCTCCCCGACGTCAGCGAGAACGTCGCGAGCAGCTGATAGCTCGTCGGCACCGGAGCGACCGCCGTCGCGGCATCGGCGAATCGTCCGAGGTCGACGAGCACCCGGCCACGCGCCACGAGCAGCGCGTTCTTGATCGACACCGCGTTGGCGTCGGTCTCCTTCACGAGCGCGATGCCCGAATCCAGATGCGCGAGCGCCACCGCGAAGATCTCGGCGTTCGACAGCTGCTTGTCGCCGTACTGCGGCGCGCCGCTCGACGCATCGCCGAGCGGGATGCCGTTGCAGAACCATTCACCGAGGTACGTCTCGGCGATGCCCATGACGAGGTACATCTGCCCGATGTTCGCCGACGGCGTCGGTTTGTAGGTGTTGAGGCCATTGATCGCCTCGCGCGCGCTCGTGCGGGCGCGGAAGAGATCGCGGAACACCGGGTTGAGATTGGCGTTGTTCTCGAGCACCGCGCGCTGGTCGGCCTGATTGCGCTCGAGGAAGGTGTCGCTCGACTTCCATTCGTCGGTGAGCAGCCCGGCGAACATCCACGGGCTGTCGCCGGCACCGGAGCCGGCCGAGATCTGACGCAGGCGTCCGAGCGCGCCGATGCGCAGCGCTTCCGCTCCGTCGGCCGACTGCACCGACGAAGGATCGATGATCGTCGGGATCGGCGCGTCGAGCAGCGTGTCTTTCGCGTTGCTGCATGCGGCCGGCAGCGCGAGCCAGGCGAACGCGGCGAGTGCTCCGATCCGCGCGCCGAGATATGAGGTCCGCTTCATGTGTGGTCGGTCCTCTCAGTAGCGAAGGTTGAGGCGAACGGTGTAGTAGCGCGGCGGACCGGCGGTGAGCAGGGTGTTCTGCGTGTCGCCCTGGCTGTAGTTCTGCTCCGGATCGGTCGCCGTCCACTTCGTCCACACATGGAGATTCCGCGCGCCGAGCGTCAGCGATGCGCCGCGCCCTCGGGTGATCTTCGACGCAAGGCGGTCGCTGAGGGTGTAGGTCACGCTCAGCGCACGGAAGCGCCAGAACTGCAGCGACTCCATGTAGCCCCACGACGTGTTGAGCGAGCCCTTGTCGCGCACCGCGACGGCACGCGCGGCGCGCCAGAGCTCCGGATTGAGCGTCGACGTCTCCGGGCACGACGTCGTCTGCGGACAGAGGAATCCTTCCTCGTTGTTGAAGAGCTTCGAGCCGCCCTTGTAGTCGAAGAGCGCATTGATGCGCAGCGCGCGGCGCAGCAGGTCGAAGCCGTTCTGGATCGCGACCTCGTCGCGCGGCTGCGAGTAGCCGGCGAACTGGTAGCCGTCGTTCTGCGGGCCGCCGGTGCTGACGACGCTCACCTCGTCCGGCGTGATGATGCCGTCGCCGTTCGCGTCGCTCCACTGGTAGGGGCGCGCCCAGTAGCCGTTGATCGGATAGCTCTCGATCTGCCGCGTCGAGGTGTTGATGATCGGCGGAATCGGCTTGCCCGTCGGATCGGTGCCGAGCGTGACGAGCTTGTTGCTGTTGTGCGAGTAGCTCAGCGTCACGTCCCAGCCGAGCCGCGCGACGTCGATGACCTGGCCGTTGAGCACCGTCTCGAGGCCGGCGTTCTTCACCGCGCCGAGGTTCGCCTTGATCGACGTGACGTTGGAGCCGGCGTCGGGCGCCACGGTCTGATCGATCAGCGCGTCCTTGCTCAACTTGCTGTAGTACGTCACCTCGAGATTGAGGCGGTTGTTCCACAGCTTCGCGTCGAAGCCGGTCTCCGTCTCCGTCGACTTCTCCGGGCGGAGATTCGCGTTGCCGAGGAGGTTCGAGCGCTCACCGGTGACGTCGGCGCCGGCGATGCTCGTGAGGTTCGTCTGGAAGGTGCGCAGCGCGTCGGTCTGGCCGGGCTGCACGCCCGACGATCCGACGGAGAAGCGCAGCCGCAGGTTGTCGAGCAGCGGCACCTTCGGGAAGAAATCCTCATCAGAGATCACATATGACGCGGAGAACTTCGGGTAATAGACGCGCTGAAAGTTCGAGCCGAAGGCGCTGTTCTGGTCGGTGCGCACGGCGCCGGTGAGGAACATCCGGTCGCGCATCGACACCTGTTCCTCGACGAACAGGCCGACGGTCTTGGAGACGGTGTAGCGATTCGTGATGTCGGGCGTCGTGCCGGCGGACGGCACCTGCGCGCCCGGCGGCAGGATCGAGCCGCGCGCGCGCTCCTCGTCCGACTCGTAGTTCACGTACTGCGCACCCGCGGTCGTCTTCGAGCCGAGCCAGCTGCGCGGATTCGCCGTCGCCGTCGCGCTGAGGTTCGACGTGAAGTTGCGGATGTTGCTGCGCGCGTCCGATGCGAAGCCCAGACGGTTCGTGCTGAAGTCGGCGCACTGCGCAAAGCGGCAGAGCTGCGTCTCGCCGCGATCGGTGAGATCGAGGCCGACGTCGCCGCGCGCCGAGAGCCACGACTTCGGCCGCCACGACGCATTCGCGCTGCCGATGTACCGCTGCGCGTCCTGAGTGGTCGTCTCCTGGAACATCTCGGCCGGGGTGAAGCCCGCGTAGCCGTTCAGCTTCTGGCCGAGCGATCCGATCCCGGTGTAGCCCGGCCCGGCGCCCTTGAAGCCGGGGCCCGTCTCCGCGTTGTACCAGAAGCTGTTCACGTTGTTGTCGACCTGCGGCAGCCGCTGGTCGAGCTTCGTGAACCCCGACTGGAGCGAGAGGTCGAAGGTCGGCGACACGACGGCGTTCACGTTCACGCGCACCGCGGTCTTCTGGAGCGCCTCCGGCCGATTCCATTCGCCAAGGATCGGCGTCTTCGCGTCGTTGAGCTGTCGCTTCGACTCGTCGGGCAGACCGACCGTGCCGACTTCATTCTCCCATGCGCCGGAGGTGAAGTAGCGGATCGCGTCGTTGCCGCCGCCGAGCTGGCCGGTGTAGGCGTTGCGCCACCCGTCCTTGAGCGGCGAGATGTCCGGGTCCTCGAAGATGTTGAGGCTCACGGCGCTGTCGAGCACACAGGTCGGGCCGGTGGCGCTCGCCGACTTCGAGAGCTCGCGCAGCACGCACTTGCGCTGCGTCGTCGCGCCGGGCGTCTTGCCGAGCAGCGCGTACTGTCCGGGATAGTGATTGTCGTCGGTGACCTTGCCCTGCTCCATCGAGAAGGTCCACTGCGGCGCGCCGGCCTTGCCCTTCTTCGTCGTGATGACGACGACGCCGTTCGCCGCCGCCGTGCCGTAGAGCGTAGCCGCCGACGGCCCCTTCACGATCTCGATGTTCTCGATCTCTTCCGGATTCAGATCGCTGACGCGGCTCGGCGTCGTGCCGCCGACGCCGATGTTCGCCGACGAGCCGTCGCTCGTCATGCGCACGCCGTCGATGACGTAGATCGGATCGTTGGAGAGCGAGAGCGACGCGGTGCCGCGCACGCGCACGCGCGCGCCGCCGCCGGTCATGTTCGCCGGGAGCACCTGCACGCCCGGGGCGCGCGCCGTCATGAGATCGCTCATGCTCTTGATCGGCGCTTCGCGGATTACCTTCGCGACGTCGAGATTCGCGACCGCGTTGCCCAGCTCGACGCGGCGCTGCTCGCCGGTCGCGGTGGTGACGATCTCCTGCAGCTGCACGATTGCCTGCGCCATACTGAAGTCGAGCGTCGCCGACGCGCCCGCGCTCACCTGCACCGACTTCTTCTGCTCCGTGTATCCGACGCGGATCACGCGCACGTCGATCGAGCCGGTGGGCACGCCGCGAAGGGTGTAGCGCCCTTCCGCGTTGGTCATCGTCGCGAGGCTGGTGCCGACGACCATGACGCGCGCTTCGGTGAGCGGCGAGTTGGTGCTGGTGGCCGTCACTCGGCCGCTGATCGTCGCCTGCTGCTGTGCCTGCGCCGACGCCGACAGCGTGGTGAGGCCCAGCATGGCGACGACAGCGGCGAGTGCCGTGCGCCGGACCGGACTGGCGGCACGCGCTCGTAGCAATTGCATGGGTTCGCCCCCTGGTGGGAAGAGACTTCGTTTCAACCGGTGACACCACGACGCCTGGGAGGCAGGCGCCGCAGACTGAGCGCGGACCGGGCGGCGTTGCCCGATCTCGCAAAGCAGCACATGGCGAAATTCGAAAGTCGGCGCGGGACTACCGCGTCAGCGTCCCGTGTTCGGCGTAAAGAGGGCGATCAATGGTTGTTACGTCAACCACTGAATTAGGCCGGGTCGTCACATGGCTTGGTGCGGCCGGTGCGGCTACGGCAGAGACCGTAACATTATGGAGTGCTTTATTATACGATAGTTCGTATACAACTTCGCGTACGGAGGTATCCCATCTCTGTAATGCGGCTTGTCACTGAGCGGGACTTTTGGGGGGTAGGGGCTGGGGACGAAGGACGCCCCATGGCCCAGTTTTCAGAGCGGCGAGTCGGTGAGGTCGCCGTCGCCCAGGGCGCCGTCCGGCG